>JBGPFY010000001.1:0-18271 GCA_041483615.1 Nitrososphaeria archaeon
AGAAAGCCTGGGCAGAATTGGAGACTCTAGGCGCTCCATCATCCTCGGGCGACGTATCGGCCGCCATCTCTTCCATACTGGGTTCCATCCTCTCGGGGGAGATTACCTCCCGCCGCCAGCTGGAGCAAGCCAAGAAGGAAGCGGCAAAGCGGCATCATCTCGACAGGTTCCTCTCGAACTCCCAGATCTACCTCGCGCTCTCCCCAGAGGAGAGGGCCGGCAAGAAGGAGATCTTCCGGGTCCATCCGAGGCGAAGCGCGTCGGGGATCGTGATCGTCACAGTGTTCACCTCTCCCGCGAGCTGCCCCCACGGGACGTGCATCTACTGCCCTGGAGGGCCGTCGATGGGCACTCCACAGAGCTACGTGCCGGACGGCCCGAGCATGCGCGGAGCAAGGGGAGTCGGATTCGACCCCTACCTTCAGGCGCAGAAGATGTTGAAGAAGTACGTCGACAGGGGGCACGAGGCCTCCAAGGTGGAGCTGATGGTGGAAGGCGGGACATTCCTCGCGATGCCCCGTGATTACCAGGAGTGGTTCATCAAGGGGGCCTTTGATGGACTGAACTGCGCCCAGTCCTCCTCGCTGGAACAGGCGCACTCAGCGAACGAGTCTGCGGAATACAGGTCGGTCGGCCTCACAATAGAGACGAAACCGGATTGGTGCCGCCCGGAGCACGTCGACATGCTCCTGTCATACGGGGTCACCAAGGTGGAGATAGGGGTCCAAGCTCTGAGGGACGAGATCCTCAAGCAGAGCAACAGGGACCACACCGTGCAGGACACGCTCGCCGCCTTCCAGGCGGCGCGCGACGCAGGGCTGAAGATCGCCGCCCACATGATGCCCGGCCTTCCAGGGTCCAACCGCAAGGACGACCTCGCCGACCTCCTTCGACTATTCGAGGACGAGTCGCTGCGTCCCGACATGATGAAGCTCTATCCCACGACCGTGGTCAGAGGGACCGCGCTTGCGAAGATGTGCGAGGCCGGGCTCTACAAGCCATACGACCTCGAGACCGTCGTCCAGCTCATCGCAGAGATGAAGATGCACGTCCCGCCGTGGCACAGGATAATGAGGGTACAGAGGGAGATACCGGAGGCCGACATCACGGCCGGGAGCAAGGCGGGCAACCTGAGGGAGCTCGTCCTTGCCAGGGTCAAGGAGAACGGCCACTCGTGCGGCTGCATAAGGTGCAGGGAGGTCGCGCTGGACACACCGTCTGAAGTCGGCGCGGACGAGGAGGGCGACCTGGTCATGCGGACCGAGAGGTATGGCGCCTCCGGAGGGACGGAGGTCTTCGCTACCTACGAGTACGAGAAGACGGGGAAGCTCGCGGGCTTCGTCAGGATGCGCCACCCATCGTCCAAAGCGCACCGTCCAGAGCTCAGCGCCGCGGCTTGCATCGTCAGGGAGCTCAAGGTGTATGGGAGGGTCGTCTCTGTGGGGTCAAGGGACGAGCTGGCCTTCCAGCACAGGGGGCTCGGTCGCTCCCTGTTGGAGGCGATGGAGAAAGAGGCTGCAGAGGGCTTCGACGCGGGCAACCTCCTCGTGATGAGCGCGGTGGGGACGAGGAACTACTACAGGAAGTTCGGCTACGAGAGGTCAGGTCCATACATGGCCAAGCGGCTCTAGCGGCTAAAATAGCCCTCGGAGGCACCTCTCGCGTCGTGATCATAGGCAACTGCAGGTTCGCTGACGATGTCCTCTACGAGACGGACTCCAACACCTGGGCGAGATTCCACGAGGACGGGTCGGCGACGGTCGGAATCAACACGATACTCGCGTGGCTGGGCGGTCCCTTCACATCTGTGACCTTCAAGACGGTCGGAGCCGAGGTCGAGAGAGGGAAGGGGATCGGCAGCATTGAGAGCCCGCGCCACTTCGATACGGTCAGGAGCCCGATAACGGGCCGGGTCATCGGCGTGAACGCGGCCCTGACGGGAAACCCGCGCCTCCTCAACCACGACCCATACGGCAGGGGTTGGTTCGCGAAGCTGGAGCCGTCCAGGAAGGAGCAGGAGGCGTCACTGCTGAAGGGCCCGGCGACGGCGAGGGCGGACCTCCAGGTCAGAATCGCGGAACTCAAGATCCGGTGTTTCGCGGAGTTTCCTGACTACGAGATGTACGAGATAGGGACGGAGTGCTCGGCGGTGCTCGTCAGGCTGGACGAGCTCTTCTCTACATCGCCCAAGGGGACGGTCGTCCACTTGGTCTCCGACGACCCCACGTCCGAGATTGAGATGATGAGGTGGAGCGACAGGACCAGTAACGAGGTCCTCGAGACGAGGAGGGAAGCGAACCTCGTGCATTACATCGTGAAGAAGACGCAGCCCTGACCTCCACTAAGGCGTGACGATGTCGAGCGTCTTACCTTTCGACGGGGGTGCCCACCGAATTGCCCCACTCGGTCCACGACCCATCGTAGTTCTTGACGTTGGGGAACCCGAGCAGATACTTCAGGACGAACCACGAGTGGGAGGACCTCTCGCCTATCCTGCAATAGGTGATCACTTCCTTCCCTGAGGTGACGCCTTTCGGAACGTAGAGCGCCTCGATGTCCTTCCTGGACTTGAATGTCCCGTCCGCGTCGTTGACGGTCTGCGCCCACGGGATGTTCTTGGCGCCGGGGATGTGGCCGCCTCTCTGGGCGTGCTCCGTCGGGTACTCCGGAGGCGCGAGGATTTCTCCGCTGAACTCCTTCGGGCCCCTGACGTCCACCAGCACCTTGTCTCCCAGTCGCAGCGACTGGAGGATGTACTCCTTGTAGACCCGGAGGGACGGGTCCGGAGTGCCGACCTTGTAGCTCGACCTCGGATGGGATGGGACTTCCTTTGTCACCGGCTTGTCCTCGAGGAGCCACTTCTTCCTCCCGCCGTTCATCAGCTTGACTTTCTCCACGCCGTGGAACTTGAAGACCCAAAACGCGAACGTGGCAAACCAGTTGTTGAAATCGCCATAGAGGATCAGCCAGGTGTCGCCCTTGATTCCAGCGTTGCTGAACAGCGCCTCGAGCTGGTCCTTGCTCAGGATGTCCCTGCGCAGCGCGTCGTTGATGTCCCTCTTCCAGTCGAAAAGGACGGCCCCCGGTATGTGACCCGTGTTGTAGTTCGCCGCCGGGTCGTAGTCCACCTCTGCAATCCTCACGTTTGCATCCTTGTGATGCTGCGAGACCCAATTGGTGTCCACAAGCACTTCCGGGTGCGCGTATTCAGTGGTACTCATATTTTCATGTCCGACAATATTCTCTATATTAATAGCATTGCCCAAGATATTCTTGGGCGAATCGGTCGTCCCAAGGCCGAGCCGTGCGGGAAACTCCTCGCATCATTTATCTAACGCGGCACCGCCTTGGGAATCCATGGGCCACTACATCCTGCTCTTGAACTGGACGGACCAAGGAATCAGGAACATCAAGGACAGCCCAAAGCGAGCCGCCGCATTCGAGAAGATGGTCAAGAAGATGAAAGGAGAGGCTTCATACTACTATACTCTGGGACAGTACGACCTAGTCGCCATGGTGAAGCTCCCCGACGACGATTCTGTAATCAAGCTGGGCCTGGAGCTGGGGCGCCTCGGGAATGTCCGCACTACCACCCTAAAGGGATGGACGAAGCAAGAGATGGCGGGCATAGTCTCCACATTGAAGGGCTAGACGCGCGGGCCATCCTCCTTTCTTCGCGGCCGAGACCTCAAAGCTTTATGCAGTGAGGGGAGAGCCACATGGCAGAGATGCCAGGACCCTCGGGCTACCGCGGCCCTTCGGCCAAGATGTTGACCGACTCCGGTGCGGAAATAGGCGACATCCTGGAAATCAACACCGAGGGAGAGAACGTGAAGGGGACCCTCGTCCCCCGGTACGAGCACGACGACGACAGGCACATAGTGGTCAAGCTCAAGAACGGTTACAACGTCGGGATCTCGATTGAGAAGATTTCGAAGATAGTGCGGGTCGCGAAGGGAGAGCCTCCGAAGTTCGTCGCTCCCCAGAAGATCGCCGGAAAGGGCCTGCCGGTGGTCTCTATCCTCGGCACAGGCGGGACGATCGCGAGTCGCGTGGACTACAGGACTGGGGCCGTGCACCCCGCGACGACGGCAGAGGAGCTCTACTCTCTCTTCCCCGAACTCTCCGAGGTCGCCACCATCGCCCCCGAGATAGTCTCGAGCGTCTACAGCGAGAACCTCGAGCCCTCCCATTGGGAGGCCATTGCCAAGAAGGTGTCCGAGGTGGTCGCGGGCGGAGCCTCGGGGGTAATCCTCGCGATGGGCACGGACACTATGGGCTATACCGCGGCTGCCCTGAGCTTCGCCCTCAAGGGGTTACCCGTCCCGCTCTTCATCGTCGGGTCGCAGCGCTCCTCCGACAGGCCGTCATCTGACGCGTTCCTCAACCTCATCGGTGCCGCGACGATGGCGGTCCAGGCCGATCTCTCGGGAGTCTACGTCTTAATGCACGCCGACTCGAGTGACGAGAGGCTCGCCTTCCACCTCGGGACGCGCGTCAGGAAGAACCACACCAGCGCGAGGGACGCGTTCGAATCGATTGGCGTCGAGCCGGTTGGCTACTGGTCCCGCGAGGGGATGCGGGTGACCGCGCGCGAGGCTCCCGCGCCTCGAGGCAAGAGGGGAGATTTCATTGCCAGGCCGAGGTTCGACCCGCTGGCCGCCCTCGTGAAGTTCTATCCATCGATGTCCACCGAGTATCTCGGCGCCTTGCTGGGGTCCGGGCTGCGGGGTGTCGTCTTCGAGGGGACCGGCCTGGGGCACATCAACGGCAAGAACATCGCGCTCGTGAAGAAATTCATCGGCGGCGGTGGGGTCGTCTACATGACGTCCCAGTGCCTCTGGGGGCGCGTAGACCTCAACGTGTACGACACAGGGAGGGACCTCCTCAAGGCAGGGGTGGTCCCCCTGGAGGACATGCTCCCTGAGACCGCCCTCGCCAAACTGATGTGGGCGATGGCGAACGCCAAGTCGAGCGACGGGGCAAGGGCGTTGATGCTGGAGAACCTGGCGGGCGAGATGACCAGTCGGACCGTCCAGAGGAGGTGAGGGGCGTGGAGCGACCCTCGGTCGACCCCTCACTCCCCTTCGACCCTGCCGCGTGCCAGCTCAGGGTGGGGCTGGAGATCCACCAGCAGCTCGCGACGGCCGCGAAGCTGTTCTGCCCGTGCCCAGTGGTGAAATCCGACGAACTGCCGCTCTCCTTCGAGAGGAGGCTGCGTCCCACCCAGAGCGAGCTAGGCCAGATAGACCCTGCGGCGGTCTTCGAGTTCAACAAGGGGAGGGTCAACCTCTACAAGTGGAACCCCGAATCCTCGTGCCTTGTCGAAGCAGACGAGGAGCCTCCCCACCTCCCCAACAGCGAGGCCATCGCGACGGCCATCCTGGTCGCTGAGATGCTGGGGTCGAAAGCGGTCGACGAGGTGCACGTCATGCGCAAGATTGTCATCGACGGGTCGAACACCTCGGGCTTCCAGAGGACGGCGATAATCGCGCTAGGCGGGAGGCTTCCAGTGGACGGCTCAAGCGTCGGCGTCCAGACGATAACCGTGGAGGAGGACTCCTCGAGGGTGCTCAAGGATGGCGCCGAGGCCAAGGAGTACGCGCTCGACAGGCTGGGCGTCCCCCTTGTGGAGATAGCCCTCGACCATGTCATCGGCATCCCGGAGCACGTCGAGGCGGTGGCGCTCTCGCTCGGAAGGTCGCTCCGCTCCACAGGAAGGGTGGCAAGAGGCCAAGGGACGATCCGCCAAGACCTGAACGTCTCGCTCTTGGGAGGGCAGGTCGTCGAGGTGAAAGGAGTCCAGAAGCTCAACCTGATCTCGAAGGTTGTCAGGTACGAGGCGACGCGCCAGATGGGGCTGGTCAAGCTTGCGGAAGAGATCAAGAAGCGGGGAATCGCCAACGTGGAATGCAGGGAAAAGGACGCGACCGATGTCATGAAGAAGACCGCGTCGCCGGTTCTGAGGCGCATACTGCAAAAGGGGGGGACCGTAAAGTGCGTCTCTGCCGTGGGGTTCGCAGGCCTTCTAGGCTTCGAGCCGTTCCCCGGGATACGCCTCGGTAAGGAGCTAGCGGAGATTGCGAGGACGAACGGCCTAGGAGGCGTGATCCATTCGGACGAGTTCGCTAAGCAGGGCGTCACCGAGGCTGAGGCGACCGCGCTGCGGGCGCTTGCCGGCTTTGACTCGGGAGCCGGCCTAGTCCTTGTCGCAGGTGAGGCTGCTGAGAGGGTCGAGACGGTGGCGGCATTGGTCGTCGAGCGCCTGAAGAACGCCGTCGTCGGGGTCATCGGGGAGACAAGGGCAGCGACCGAGGAAGGGGAGACTCGATACCAGCGCCCCCGTCCCGGAGCGGCGAGGATGTACCCGGAGACCGACATCCCGGAAATAACCGTCACCGAGGATTGGAAGTCGGGTCTCCGGAAGATGCTCCCAGTCCCCTGGAAGGAAAGGGTGGCCGGCTACTCCAAGAAGTACTCCCTGAGCGAAGAGTCTTCACTACAGCTCTACGACTCCGACAATTCGAAGCTCTTTGAGGAGCTCGCCGCAAGGCTCAAGCTCGAGCCGTCGGTGATTGCGTCGATGCTGGTCGAGATACCAGTCCGCCTTTCGAGGGAGGGCATCGACGAGTCGATGATTACCTCAGTGGCGCTGGCGTCGGTCTTGTCGGCAGTCGACGAGGGAAAGTTTGCGAAGGAGGCTGCGATAGACGTTCTCCGCTCCATCGGGAAGGGCGAAGCAAGCAACGTCGACGAGGCAATCACCAAGCTAGGCCTGACCGGGATGAGCGACGAAGAGCTTGCCAAGATAATCCGTGGCGTATTGCAACGAAACAAGGCCCTCGTGAAAGAGAAGGGAGACCGCGCTTTCAGCGTCCTCATGGGCGAAGTGATGAAGCTCGCGAGGGGCAGGGTCGACGGACAAAAAGTCAGCAACCTCCTGAAGCAGGCGATGGACAAAGCCCGCTAGGGCTGCCCTTCATCTTTCGACCCTTCGCGAAGGACGCTTAAATAACGACGCCGCTTTGTCATCATGACCGATGCCAGAAGACAGCGTCAAGATCAGGGTGAAGTCAGGCGAGAGCGAGGCTGAGATCGAGGCCTCGCTTTCAAGGATCCGAGAGGCAATCGAGCTCATCCCGGAGGTCCTTGCCAAACTCCCTGGTGCGAGCGCGGAGAGGAACCTCCCGTCCGGGCGTCTGTCTATCGAGGCCGTCGCTCCTCATCCTCATGAAACTGCGGCGACGGGCGTCCCCACATCGGGGGCGCCTTCATCGATCCCGACCGTAGTGATCGAGAAGGGTGACTCCCTCAGCGACGTGATCTGCAAGTTCTTCTCGGATTCTTGGGGGACGAACCCGAAGAAGCTCATGGAGGTCAGAGAGGCGCTCCAGTCCTACGGGTTGAACTACCCCAAGCAGTCGGTGGCGGTGGCCCTCCTCCGGCTTGCGAAGGGCTCCAAGATAAGGCGGTTCAAAGGAGAGGGCGGAGAGTACGTCTACACTGCACCCATAGGAGCAGTGCGCATCGCCGCGCCAACTCAAACAACCAGCTCACAGCAGACCGCCGAGCAAGAGGCTGCGCCTGCGCTGGAGACGGGGGTGGAGCAAGAGGAGCAGCTCAACCTTGACCCGCCTGCCGCGAACTAAGGGCAGTCGCGCCTGACAAATGTTTAATCGGGGACGAATCTCTCCCGGCGTCTGGTTTGTCTGTTTCATCAGATAGGCAGCTCGCCGTCGTCGTCAGCTACGGCGAAGTCAAGGTCGAGTTCTCAGGGTCTCCCGATGTCGTCTTCCGTTCGCTGCACGAGTTCATCTCGAAGGAGATCCCGAACATAGACCTCGCCAGGAGCATTTCGGTCAACTACTCGCTCAACGACCTGATACAGATGTTCAAGGACTACATCCGGTTCACCGAAGAAGGGCCGAGGGTCTGGGTCCAGGACAGAAATCTCAGCGACAAGGACGTCATCGCCCTCCAGTTGGTGGCGGCGAAGGCTGCGATGCTCTCAGGGAAGTCCAAGGGCGATGACATGAACGTCGTCGAGCTCCAGTCCGCGACGAACCTGCTCGCGAAGACGATAGGCTCCAGGCTCTCAGAGCTGAACAAGTCGGGCGCGGTCGACAGGCTCGACGGCGAGGGCACGGGGAGGTATAGAATCACGACCACGGGTGTGCACTGGCTCCATGGCCAGCTCTCGAAGAAGTTCCCGAGGTCGCCTCAGGCGCCCGCGCCCTGAGGCTCGAGAGGCCGCTTCTGGACGTACCTGTAGTTCCTCATCGTCCCGTCCCTGAAGAGCGTACCCTCCCTCACGAGGTCGACCAACGCGTGCGAGACCGCGGTGCGGTCGTAGTGGTATCCACGACGGGCCAGCTCTTCATGGACTTCGCCCAAAGTCTTCTCTGACGCGAACCACCCTTCCTTCCACATCCTCTCCAGAAGCCCCCTGCAGGTGTCGAACCTCTTCCCGTCCTCGCCCGGAGCCGGCGCGTCGAGCGAAGCCTCTATCGAGACCTGCTCCTTGGAGACCATGCCCGCCAGCACGCTCTCGACGGCTTGCTGCACCTTGTCAGGCGCACAGGTGATCTGGATCTCCCAGGTGCCCCGCTTGAGCTTGACGGTCACGCTTGGCTGCAGGGGTTCACCCGACACCGCAGTTCACCCGAGACATGATCAAAGGCGCCATCAGGTCGTTGCCTCGCCGATGTAAGAGTTCGGCCAACTCTCATGCCTCGGTCGAAAAGAAAATCCAAAGGCCGAAGTCGTCATCTTGCGCACTAGCATGTTGCGCAACACTTATTAATTAAGTTGCGGATAGTCATGTTGCGCAACATGAACAATCAATTGAGCATCGCAACCGTCGTAAACATGGACACCCTCCAGTCTCTCGCGAGGGAGTTCAAGGAGCGCTTTGAGGTCTCCTCCGGGTTCATACACGAGAAACTGGCCGGCAAGGAGTTCATCTTCAACCACGATGGAAAAGACACCTATCCGTTCGCAGGTTGGAGCGAGGCGAGCGACGGGGAGCCACTTCCGATAGTGCCTGAGCGCGAGCAGGCGACGATAGCCTCGACCGACTCCTCTTGCATCCTCCTGGGGGAGTCTTTCGAGGGGGCGGTTTACGCTGTGAGGGCGGCGGTCACTTTCAGCTGCGCCGGACTCGTCAGAGGGTACTTCCGAGTCGGGCCGACAATAGTGTATCTTTCAGCCAAGGGAACCTATGGCCTCCCGTGCGACCTTGAGCCTTTCGAGCTCCGCGTGGCGCTCACCGACCACCAGATAGCCGAGCGGATCATCCGGAACACCGTCGAGAGGAAGATTATTTCGACGCTTGTCGGCTCTCCCCAGATCTCCATCGTCATGGCTGACGGGTCGCTCAAGCATCCCTTCGACCTCTATCCCGTGCAGTTCGCCCAGCCCGACGCCGACGCCTGCCTTGTGGGGTTCTCCAAGTCGAGCTCGCTCGTCGCCTCGAGCCGGCTGACGGGGACTGTCTCGAAGGTTATGGGCCCGGCTTATTGCGCCTCCCACGAAGGCCCCATCCAGACGGTCGTGGCGAAGTTCTCCAACGACGGCCTGGTCTTCAGGCTCGACGTCGCCAGGCCGATGGCGCAGCTCCAGCGCGTCCTCGGGCTCATCCTCTACAACGACGGCTTCTCGGTGGGCTACCCAGAGTCGCTGAGGGTCGCACACCACCTCTCGGTCTTCTCGAGGTCAGAGGATACTGCCCTCAAGGCGTACCTGAGCAAGCGCTACTTCCTGAAGCACCTTCCCGCCTTCGGCATCCGCAGAATGACACTCGGGGGCCTCAGCAACTCGGGGTGATGATGGAAGACGAGAATACTAAGGAAGGAGTCCTCGAACATCCTTGTTGTCGCCTCCCCGGGAGAGAACGTGCGGCTCGGCGACTACCTCATGGTCTCAGACAAAGACGAGCGTAGCCTCATCCTGCAGATCTACGACGAGAACTACCTCGACGTGAGCGGGATCGAGGAAGAGGTCGCCAGAGAGGAGGTGCTCTTCTCCTCGACGCAGGGAGTCACAGAGGACCCTGCTGACGTTGGCACAATCTCCAAGGAGATACGCGACATGAGGCTCTTGCAGTGCAAGGCGAGGGGGAGCATCGAGCACGGCCGCTATAGCTCCCGGAACGACTGGATACCCTCGCGGACGGTCTCAAAGATCACGAAGCTCAGCGTCAACGAGCTGCTGGACGCGGTCGGGAGGCCTGGAGAGAGGATGATCAAGGTGGGCAGGACCGGGAGCAGGAACCACCAGTTCAGCATCCCCGCCGAGGCCTTCGACGGGCGCGTCACGATAATCACCGGGAGGAAGGAGTCGGGCAAGTCGCACCTCGCGAAGATGATTGCCCGAGGCCTCCTCCAACAGGGCGCATACTGCATAATCTTCGACCTCAACGACGAGTACGGCACCATCGGGTTGAAGGCCGACGGGAGCAACACCGACGTCGCGAAGAAGGTCGAAGTCAAGCGGCCGGGGCGCAACCTGAAGTTCTCGCTCGCGGGGGCGGGGCTGCGCGCGATCACATCGCTCCTCCAGCACTCGCTGGACATGACGGGCACCTCGATCAGGGAGTTCATCCGCATATGGGAGGCGATGGAGACCAAGCACGAGGTGGGCCTGACCTCCCTCGGGAACTACATCCAGCAGTGGCGCTGCAACGAGTTCGTCCGCGACGCACTCTACTCCAGGTTCTACACGCTCTCGAATTCGGGCATCTTCTACGAAGGCAAGCCGGGCGACCCGGACTTCAGGGAAGCCGATGCAATCGAGAGCTTCTTCGAGGCCCATCCCGACGGCGGCGCCCTGGTCATCTCGCTGACCAGGACCTCGCCCCTCAACAGGAGGATGACCGTGGAGCTGATGCTCTCCAAGCTCGTCGAGCTGCTCGAGCACAGGAAGATCCCCCCCGTATTCCTCCTCTCCGAAGAGGCCCACCTCTACCTCAGGGACACGTATTGGGAGGACCTCATCACAAGGATGAGGCACTTCGGTGTCTTCGCGATGTTCGTCACGAACCAGCCCGACGCCATCAAGCGGGAGATCTACAGGCAGGCGGACAACATCTTTCTCTACAACTTCTCGAACGACTCCGACCTCTCGCTCGTGTCACAGGCCTCGATGGTCGACACCGACACGGTGAAGTCGATCGTGCGGACCCTCCCCCCGAGGATGTGCCTCGCCCTCGGTCACGCGGTCAGCAACCTCCCCATACTGGTGAGCGTCGACTCTTTCGACTCACCCCCAACCGGACTCACGAGGCTCTTCTTCCAGAAGGAGGGCGACGCCGTCAGCGTTGCGGTCCGCGGGCGCAGGAACCCTGAGCCATGACCAGCGGCAAAGCGGAAGCCTCCATGGAGGCGCGAGGCCGGCGACACGAGGGCCAGGCCCCTGTTGCCGCGTGCGGCTTCTGCAGGAGAAGGCTGGCCGACGAGTACTTCTTCACTTGCCTAAAGTGCGAAGCGTCATACTGCTACATCCACATGTCACGCCATCAGCCCGCGGTCTGTGCGAGGCAGGAGAGAAGGCGGAGACGCCCCGACCCAGCAGCCGCCGCGCGGGGGGTCGGCCGTAACGTCCCTCTCCTTGTCGCGGGGTCCAATCCTTGCAGCCCTGGCTCTTCGGCAAATGTTTAATACTTATTCACATCCTTTTCGATGCCATGGAGTCATCCCGGCAAGAATCCGTAGCAAAAATCGCGGGGGAAGTGGTCGCCAGCGAAGAGCCGGGGAAGGCCCTAAAGTCGTGGAGGGAGAAGCTGGGGATAAGGCAGATCAACTTAGCCAGACAGCTGAAGCTCTCGCCCTCTGTCCTGAGCGACTACGAAAGCGGAAGGAGGCCGTCTCCGGGAGTCCTCTTCGTCAGGAAGTACGTCGAGGCCATGGTCACGCTCGACGAGTCCCAGGGGAGGGTAGCCTCGAGGCTGATCTCGAGGGAGGACAGCTCGGCCATACTCGCGATAAAGGAGTTCGTCGAGCCCATCAACGCAATCGACCTCCTCCACAGGGTGAAGGGGAAGGTGCTCGCGGGGGACCCCAGCAAGCTCCACCTGTATGGCTACACGGTGGTCGACAGCATCAAGACGATCTACGCGCTTTCGGGATACGACTTTTACCGCATCTTCGGCGCCACGACGGAGAGGGCGATAATCTTCACCAAGGTGGGGATGGGAAGAAGCCCTCTCGTGGCGATTCGCGTCTCCCAGCTCAAGCCTCGGGTGGTCGTCGTCCACGGCCCCGAGCACCTCGATCCGCTCGCAGTGGATCTGGCGAAGAAGGAGGGGCTGGTCTTGGCGCTCTCCCACAGCGTCGACGAGTCAGACATCATCTCGTCCTTGGCCTCGCTCGGCCGCGAGCGCCCCAAGCCCTGAGCCGCAGTCCCGGGGAACCTTTTTAGGTCGTAGAAAGGGCGCTTCCAAATCTCGGCTTATCTTGATTCAAGTCACCCTACTCGACTCCATGGTCGACCTGGCCATCGTCGTCGCGTTCGCGCTCATCGCGATCGGAGCCAGCGCCATCGACAGACGGGGGTTCCTGGCCAGCCTGGCGGTAGGGTACCCAATCCTCCTGGGAGGCGGCTGGAGGTGGTTCGTGATAGTGGCCACCTTCTTCGTGCTCGGGGTGGCCTTCACGTGGTATCGGTACGAATACAAGAAGAGCATAGGGACCGCCCAAGAGAAGGGGGGGACGCGGAACTGGCCGAACATCCTCGCGAACGGAGGGGTCGCCGCCCTCCTTGGCCTCGGTGAATTCCTGGGAGGAGGGCTCGTCTTCTCGGTTCTCTACGTCGGCGCGGTCTCAGCGGCGGCGAGCGACACCGTCGCGACCGAGCTCGGGCTCTTGAACAGGTCTCTGCCGCGCCTTGTCACTGACCCAAAAAGGACGGTCTCGCCGGGTACATCGGGGGGCGTGAGCCCCTTGGGTCTGGCCGGCACCCTCCTCGCCTCAGCGCTCATCGGGGTGGTCGCGGCGTCGCTGGGGGTGGCTGGCGGCCTTCAGCCCCCATACGTCATCGCCATCTCAATCTCCGGAGGGGTCATCGGCTCCCTCGCGGACAGCATAGCGGGCGCGACCTTCCAAAGGAAGGGCTATTGCACGGTCTGCGGGAAGCCGTCGGAGAACCTCACTCATTGCGGCGAGCCGACTAGATATTCCGCGGGCTTGAAGTTCGTCGACAACCACGTGGTCAACGTCATCGCCACCGTCTTCGGGGCGCTCGGCTCGATCGGGCTCTACCTGATTCTATACTAGATGTGCTCTCAGCCACTCGCCGAGCCCGTCAGCTTTTACCCTCTCCTGCGAACGGTCGTCCCTGTGCCTTACGGTGACCTCTGCATGCGAGAGGGTCTCGTGGTCGATGGTGATGCAGAAGGGCACCCCTGCCTCGTCCGCTCTGGCATACCTCCTCCCGATCGAGCCTGACTCGTCGTAGAAGAGGTCGTAGTCCGCGCGCAGCGCTTCGTATAGGCGCTCGGCCTCCTCGGGCAGACCGTCCTTTGAGACGAGCGGGAATATCCCGGCCTGGATGGGGGCGATGCCGGGCTTCAGCGAGAGGTAGACCCTCTCTGCGCCCTTGGCGTCCTTCTCAGACCTGTAGGCCTTCTCGAGGATCACGTAGAGGCTCCTGTCGACCCCCATCGAGAGCTCGAAGATGTGGGGCAGCACCTTCCTCCCGTTGTCGTCGACGTTGTAGTCGGTCCCGCTGACCTCCATGTGCCTCTTGAGGTCGTAGTCCGACCTGTAGTTGCAAGCCACCAGCTCGAGCCAACCGACCGAGGTCCTTACCTCCAGGTCGAAGGCGACCTTCGAGTAGAAGGCCTTCTCGACGTCGCTGAGCGTCCGGAGCCTGATGTCCGCTTTCGAGAGCCCGACGGCTTCCTCGTAGAAGCTCTGGATGAGGTAGAGGTAGTAGCCGATGAGCTTGTTCGGGATGGTCCCGGCGGCGATGGCTCCCGAGACCTTGGTCGGGACCGGCTCGACGTCCCCCTTCGATATGGAGAGTTGAAAATCGGAGGCGACGTCGAACTTTGGCAGCGAGACGTTCTCAGGGTCGAAGCATACCTCTATCTCGGCCTGGTATATCTCGCGCACCCTGAGCACGCCTTGCCTTGGGGCTATCTCGTTCCGGAAGCTCTTCCCGACCTGCGCGAACCCCTTTGGGAGCTTGATCCGCTGCGTCTTGAAAAGGTAGGGGATGTCGGCGAAGATCCCCTGGCAGGTCTCCGGCCGGAGATAGGCCTCGTCCCCCTGCGGGCCGATTCCCAGCTTGAACATCATGTTGAACCTCTTCGTCCCCGTGAGCTCCGCCTTGCACTTTAGGCAGCGGATCCCGTTCTCCCTGAGGAGCTCGTCGTACTTCTCGTCCGGAAGGTTCTCCGGAGTGGGGCGCCCGAGCCTCTCCTCTATGAGCTTGTCTGGCCTGTAGATGGAGTGGCACTTGCCGCATTCGATTATGGGGTCGGTGAAGTTCGTCAGGTGCCCCGAGGCGACGAAGACCGCCTTGGGCATAATCTGGACGGCGTCGATCTCCACCATCTTGTCGCGCTTCACCAGGTGCCTGCGCCAGAGTTCGACGTACCTGTTCTTGAGCGCGACCCCGAGCGGGCCGTAGTCCCAGAACCCCGCCGGCGTGTTGGGATAGGCCTCGGCGGATTTCATGAGGTAGCCCCGCCTGGTCGCGACGTTCATCACGTCTTCGTAGTTCATCTGGTCTCGATGCGCCTCGCTGAGCGAGACCTTATTTTAGGAGTTGGTAGGCTGCGCAAGACCAGCCTGTCTGGATCGTCTCAGACGGCCTTGATCTGCTTGACCACGCTGGGCCTTACCTTCCTGAAGACCCTGTAGCCGCAGATGCACTTCACCTCAGGGAGAGTGGAAAGCTCCTCCTGGGTCGTCCTCGTCCCGCACCTCACGCACTCGTAGACCGCCCCTGGGAATACCTTGACCGGCTGCGGCTCTCCCGCGGGAGCGGCCGCGCCCTTCGCTTCGCCCGACTGTGGCGATTGTGTTTCAGACATTACACTTTTCAACCGTCAAGAGGGCGTATTTCTACGTTGCCCCGTGAATCACGGCTTTTTTCGGTTCTAATGCGTTGACTGTGCGTCACTCCTAGGGCACCGGCGTCTTTCATATGTTGTGCATGCGCCTTTGTGTTTAGGGCTTTGTCTAGGGCGACGGTTAATAAGAAGGTCGGGGATGCGAGCATAGGCGAACCAGTCTGGAATTCGTGAGCACAGTCGTGATAGCCCTTGGTCTAGTCTTCGTAATTGTCGGCTTAGCGCTCGGAGTTGTCGATGGTCTTATTTTGGGAAGCATGGTCTGCCTGCTTATCGGCGTAGCGACGATTGTGGTCGGGGCCATGTTTCGAGACTGACAAATCTCATGCAAAGCAGACGGAACCCCCATGATTACCGGCGGGCGTATCCACGAGACGCAACATGACCGCTTTTTCGATGACAACGGTTAAATTTGGCATTTGCGACCCTCCCCTCGCATGGCAAACGACAGGGCCCTGGGAGGAGCAATCCTCATTGGGAGTATCGTCGGAATAATCGTCTACGGAGTCCTTCTCTTCCTCTGGGCTACAATCATCTTGGAGATCACCGCGTTCCTTGGCGTCGTCGTTCTGCTGGGCATCCTAGGCTGGATAGGGTGGACTATGGCCACTACTCCTCCTCCGGAACCGATGCCAGAGATGACCGGGACGGGCGGCCAAGCCCCGGCTGCATCGAGCGCCCCTTCGGGCATGGACAAGAAGAAGAGCAGCTAATCTGCGGCCTCGCTCTCCACTAGTATCTTCTGAACCTGATGCGCAGGACTCCGACGAAGAACTCCAATATCTCGCCGCTCCCCAACTTCGAGGCCCCCTTCGCCCTCTCCGCAAACGTGAACGGGACTTCGACCAGGTTGAAGCCGTTCTTCTTCAGGATGTACAGGGACTCCACCTGGAAGATGAAGCCGTTGGAGCGAGGGGGATGAGCAAGGAGGCACTCGACTGCGCTCTTCCTCAGCGCCTTGAAGCCGGTGGTGTTGTCCTTGACATCCAACCCGAGGACAGCCCTCGAGAGCCAGCTCGCCCCCTTGCTGATCGTCCTCCTCCTCCAGCCCATCCCCTTGAAGCTTCCTCCCGCGACGTGACGTGACCCGACCGCGACGTCCGCCCCGCCTGACACGACCTTGTCCACGAGCGACTCCAGGACCTCCGGGGGGTGCTGGAGGTCGGCATCCATCTGCACCACGACCTCGGGGTCTCGCTCCTCGATTACCGACCGGAAGCCCTCGATGTAGGCGGTCCCGAGCCCCTTCTTTCCCTCCCTTTCAAGGAGCTCGAATGCAGGCGTGTCTTCCATCATCCTCTTGATCTCGGCGCCCGTCCCGTCAGGGCTGTTGTCATCCACGAACAGGACCGTGATCCTCCCAGCCATCGATTCGAGGACCGGCTCGAGTCTCCGCTTGAACTCCTCGATATTCTCCCTTTCGTTGTAGGTAGGGACGACTATGGCGACCCTCGTCCGGCTGGTGGCTAGGGTCATCTTATCAGCCGAAAATGGTTCGCAGGTTCAAAGCTAGGTCGAGGGCGCGCGACCCGGTCAACCCCTCACCGCCTTCACGAACTCCGCCGCGACGAACTCGACCTCCTGCGGCTTCAATCCTGGGTGGACAGGGAGCGAGAGAACGTGCGCTGCAGCGCTATATGCCATCGGGAGCTTCAGCTCGCCGAATCCGAGGTCCTTGTAGAGCGGCATCCTGTTCACGGGTAGTTCCCAGTACGCCGCCGCGCCGACCCCGCGCGCCCTCAACCTCTGGAGGACTTCGTCGCGCTTCTTTGCGATGAACGTCGTGTACAGGTACCAGACGTGCTTCCTGTCTGTGGAGCCTTGCCTCAGCTCCACGCCCTTCACGGGAAAGATCAGCTCCGTCAGCGCCTTCGAGTTCCTCCTCCTGGCCTCGATATATCCGTCGAGCCTGTCCATCTGGACGGAGGCGATGGCCGCGAGGAGCTCGGGCAACCTGTAGTTGAAACCGAGGATGCGCGTGTCGTACCCCTCCCTCATCCCGTGGTTCCTGACCAACCTCGCGCGGTCGGCGAACTCGTCGTCGTCGGTAGTTATCGCGCCCCCTTCGCCCGAGGTTATGACCTTGGTCGCGTAGAGGCTGAAGCAACCCGAGTGGTCTGTCTTCCCAGCTGGTCTGCCGCGGTACTCCGCCCCCAGGGACTCGGCGGCATCCTCTATCACCTTGATCGACGACCTGTCCGCTATCTCCCTGACCTCGTCCAGGTCGGCGGGGTATCCATAGGCGTCCACCGGAATTATGGCCTTGGTCTTCCTCCCGACCTTCTTCCGGACGTCTCGGGGGTCGACGTTGTAGTCTTCTTTGATGTCGGCGAAGACTGGTTTGGCTCCGCACGCGAGCACGACGTTGGCCGTCGCTTCGAAGGTGAAGGCGGGCACGATCACCTCGTCTCCCGGCCCCACTCCGTAGGCGACCAGAGAGGTGTGGAGGGCGGCGGTCCCCGAGTTCACGGCTATCGCGTGCTTCGTCCCGACCTTTGCCCTGAGCTTCCCCTCGAACTCCCTGACGAACTTGCCGCCCCCGTAGCTGGCATTGGTCAGGAGGCCGCTGTCGAGGACCGCCATGACGGCGTCCTTCTCCTCCTTTCCCAGGAGCGGGATGTTGATCGGGATGAATTTCATCCGAGTTCGCCTCTCAGCGTGGGTGAGCCCATGTCTTCATCACTGGGCGGCGACTCGCCTGCCCTCGTCGTGGATTATCGCCATGACCTCTTCGAGGACCTTGGTACCCCTGAAGTGCTCTCTCACCGGCGCGACGACCGCGTCGAGCCTCGAGGCGACGGCCTGCTTGAGGTCCTTGGGGTGGAGATGGCCCGCCACGTAGTCCCTCTCAAGGTCGGCGTAGCTCCTGTAGGATATCGTACCTCCGTACTTTTCCGGCCTCACCACTTCCATCTGGTTCGTCTCGTGGAAGACTATGTGCCGGGCAAAGTCCAGAACGGGGTTCCCGGCGGCCTCCCTTTCAGGGCACCAAGCCTTGCCCATCTTCCGTGCTATCTCCTCCGCGCTGTCGTGGACGAAGATGGCCGAGTCAGGTTTGGACTTGCTCATCTTGCTTGAGACCGCCCTGTCGGAGTCAGCGTCTTCGTCCATCCCCGCACCTTCGGGCTTCTGGAGGCCTGCGAGGAGGTGGTGGTGGACCGCGACGGGGACCTTCCAGCCGAGGGAGGGGAAAAC
>JBGPFY010000002.1:0-15531 GCA_041483615.1 Nitrososphaeria archaeon
GAGGGGAGTCCTGACCGACTTGCGCACTATCTCCCGGAGGACCTGCTTGGCGATGAGCACGCCGGCGACGCTGTCCATCACTTCTGGGGGCATCATTATCTTGATTCCCATAGCTTTCCACGGTCAGGCGTCCGCGCTAGTTCATCTTTTGCGACGTTTGGCAAGTCTTGCGGTCGCTTTCTTTTGGAATAGGGTAATAGGAGCGGTTCTCCCTGGAGGAGAAGCAGCAGACTCAGCCGAGCTAGCGCTGACTTTCGAACGGGGAGAGGTAGTGCAGCTCCCGCAGTGCGTCCTTCTCGCTGTATTCGGGACCCGCCGTCATGTGATGCCTGACGGCGTACCTGAGCACGGCCAGCAGGATGAACACCGCGTCCTCGCCCTTGCCCGTGAGGCCATATTCGACTTCTCCCCTTTTCTCGGCCCTCGAAAGGATGCCGGCGGCGACCATCTCCTTGAGCCGCCTCGAGAGGACCCTTCCCGTCAGTCCGGGGTTGTTCCTCCTTATCTCTCCGAAATGGCGCAGGTCCAGAAAAGCGACGTCCCGTATTATCAGCAGGGACCATTTTGCGCCTAGCACTTCCAGGCTCTCGCGTATCGGGTCCGCCTGGTAGGCAAGTTTCGGCGGTTTCTTCTGGTTCAAGGACTAGGCGCGGTCTCCGCTATGTTGCCTTAAATAGTATCCTTTGGATACCGAACGAGGTCCGCCGATGGCGAGCAGAAAGTCCGCCCAGCTCGAGAGGATTGCGGGAATGCTGGCGCACACCGAGCTTGCAAGCACGGACCCGGAAAGGACGCGCCAGTTCCTGGCCAAGGTCTTCGGTTGGAGGATGGAAGAGGTAAGCACCCCCACCGGAGGCACCCTGATCAGGTACCGGACTCCGGGAGGGACGGGCGGAAGCATCAGGAGGACCGGGCCTAATGAGGTCCCAGCCGCCATCAACTACGTCCTCGTGAAGGACATCGAAGCGACCGCCAGCAAGGTCAGGGAGAAGGGAGGAGAAATTCTGATGCCGACCGTCGATGTGCCGCAGATGGGCCGCTTCTTCTGGTTCAAAGTGCCTGGAGGCCCGGTGCTCGCGGCCTGGCAGGACGCCCCAGCTAGGGTTGGCGCTTTGCGAACACGGGCGCGAACGGCGTCGCGTCGAAGACCACTCTGATGGAGGAGATCTTGTCTCCTGAGACGTGGTGCCACTCGCAGATGAACGCGGTGCCCGCGGGAGTGTTCGTCACCATGTCGTAGAGGAGGCACACGTCGTCCCCGTCAGCGAAGACCTTCTTCATCTGGACTTCCTCGACGATGTCGTGAAGCCGCTTCAGGTCCTCGAGGTAGGGCTCGGGTCTGTCGTGCTGGGCTATCGGCCCCTTGAACTTCAGGTCATCCCTCAGGAAGCTCCGGGCGGACCTCCAGTCTCCGCTTCCGAGCGCTTTCTGATATCCCATCACCACGTCTTTGGGCTGCAATTGGATTTCGCATCTGGTATCTTTTGGATACTATATAAATCCGGTAGGGTTCGGCAGGATACCAGCACGCGAGGCAAAGGAGCGGGGAGAGGTCGTTCCCAGTCCCTCAGCACGATTAAATAATCCCGGCTTGGCTTTTTCCCGTCAGTCCATGGCAAAGAACATCTTCTCCGAGGTGGAGAAGCAGGCGGACGCGGGAGGGGCGGCCAGGGCATCCTGGCGCGGCGTCCTGAGCCTCAACATCCCAACCCTCGGCCTCGGGGCGGTCGAGTACCACCTTAGGGCGGCGAAGGCCCATGGCGACCTCAAGCCAGTCAATTTCGTCAAGCTCGACAAGAAGACCGGGAAGGAGGTGGTGAGCAGGGAGGTCCCGAGGATGTACCGGTACAGGGAAGGCCCCGACGGGGAGCGGATGGACGTCGAGGAGATAACCCCGGAGGACGCCAAGAAGAAAGTGAGGTACGACGGCAAGTACATGGTCTCCGTCAAGACCGAGAAGAGGTACTTCCTCAAGCACGAGCTCGAGATGTCAGGCCACTGGGTCGAGGTTCCCGTCGACCGCCTCATCGACAAGCAGGACGGCGGGGAGATAGAGCCCTTCGAGCGGACGACCAGGGTCGAGGTCGACAAGGACGGGTTCGTCCCCATCGAGAGGCTCGAGGAGTACAAGTTCAAGGAGGTCTACCAGCTCTCTCCGGACACGGACAAGAAGGTCAAGGAGACCGTGGCGAGGATAAGGCAGCTGGCGCGCTACCTCCTCGAGAAGCACACCGCGTTGGTCGCGTTCTTCTCCTGGGGGAGGGGCTACCAGTTCTACACAGCGGTCGTCTACCCCTACGAGCGCAAGGACGGCAAGCTCTGGCTCCTGATGGGGATGAGCGAGGGGATCCTCAAGCTCGACACCGCCTGGGCGCTCGAGAGCGAGGAGGAGGGCGAGGGCCTCCCGCCGGTGCCGCAGGCTAGGAAGAAGCCCAAGGTCACCATCTCGAAGTAGCGTTGTCGCGCCCTGATGGGGGGATTTATTCTCCGGTCTAGTCATGCATAGAGAATGACGGCTCCGATTGGCAATGTCTCAGAGATAGACCATGCGTATCTCGCCGGAATCATTGACGGCGAAGGCACAGTGAGTATCACCCGAAGCAAGACACGGAAGAATGGACGCGATTTGGTGGCGTATCAGCCCGAACTCACCGTTTCGAATACCAACCTGATCTTGCTCGGGTCGCTGCATGGTCGATTTGGGGGCCATCTTGTGAAGGCCAATATTCCTGCACACAAAAATTGGAGACAGGGGTACATACTCTTCTTTAGGCGGAAAGAAATGCTGATGCTGCTCCCAAAGGTGATTCCACATCTGACCGCCAAACGACAAAAGGCCGAATTGTTGTTTGAGTACATGAGCACAAGAACAAAACACGTCACCGCCGGCATGGACGGGCGATTCGTTGGTATCCCATTGACCGACCGCCAGAAACAAATAATCGCCGAGATTCGCCAGAACAATAAGCGGGGTCCGCCAATTTGAGTGACTTGCCGCAGTATGTGTCCGAAAACTTCGCACATGCCGTTAAAATGCCCCTTGCCGACTGGTTGTTGAAGAATCCGTTGCCCTGTCTGGTTGAGCCGAAGATAGACGGCATCAGGGTCTTCCTCTTCAAGAGCGGCGACAAGCTCGTGCTCTCGAGCAAGCACGGGGCGGTCTACACGCCAAAGTCGAGCCCCAAGGTGTTCGCGACAGTCCGTGAGTTCGTCCACGCCCCGCACAGGATGATCCTGGACGGAGAGTACGTCTCGAGCAGAGGGCTTTTCCTCTTCGACGTCCTGCACGTCGACGACAGGGACCTCCGCCCGCTGGCACTGCGGGAGAGGAAGAAGGTCCTCCGGGAGATCCTCAAGGGGACGGGCCTCGAGGTCCTCTTCAAGCTGGCGAAGTCCAGGGAGGAGATACTTTCCTTGAAGGAGCGGTTCATCCGGGAGGGGAACGAGGGGCTGGTCGCGAAGAACCCTTTGTCCGCCTACGGGCAGCCCAACTCCTGGCTGAAGATGAAGCGGTACGACACGATAGACTGCTTCGTCATCGACTACGAGAAGACCCAGGACATGGAGAGGACGGGCGTCCCCCGGTCCTGGTACGTTGGAGTCTACGATAACGAGGGGCGCCGGGTCTCCCTCGGCAAGGTCGGGGCGTTCGTCGAGAAGGTCGACCCGCGCCTGGTGAAGAAGGGCTCGGTCGTCGAGGTGAGGTTCCAGGAGGTCACCGAGGACACGAAGCTGCGCGGGTCGTTCATACTGAGGGTCAGGTACGACAAAAGACCGCGAGAATGCCTGCTGTCCCAGATACGGGAGAAGTAGGCAACCTCCGAAGGAGGCCTTCCACTTCGCGTCAGGCGCCTTGAATCAGGGCTGGGTTCGATTCCTCAATCGAGGGCTGCTTCGCGTCCGCAGCGTCCGCGCCCCTGCGCCAGCTAGAGGGGAGAACGCTCCACGCGCCGCTGAAGAAGGTGAACCTCCCTTCCCACACCGACCTGACGACCTCAATCCAAAACACCACGTTGGTCCGGTCGATGGGAGTGACGATGGGATACGTTATCCCGATGGGCTGGAGCGCCTCCGAGAAGCCCACGATTATTATCAGGGAGTTCGACACCTCGAACGCCAAGAACTCGAGGTAGCTCCTGCTCACGGGAAGGAGGACGAAGAACGGGAGCAACGCGAGATTCAACTGGGGCGTGTAGATGTAAGTCGCGAAGGTGTAGCCGAACATGCTGATGAACGCGAAAACCAGCGGGTCGCTCGTCTTCTTCTTGGCCCTTGTCCATAGCATCATCAAGACGACGATTCCAAGGACGGCGGGAAAGATGTAGTGCCTCCAAGGGGACTCGAGAGAAGGGAGGATCGCCTGCATCCACGAGTCTTCGATGTTCCACTCGTAGATGAATCGGAACGACTCGAGCCACATGTGCGTGTTAAGGATCACGAACGGCGCGTTTATCGCCGCGTACGTTCCCACAGCGGACGCGACGAGGAGGAATCGCTCCCTCACCCCTTTCGACGCGATCAGGAGGCCCAGCGCCGGCGCGGCCGTGATGAAGGTAGAGGCTGCGGAGAGCCCGAAGAGCACGCCCGAGATGACCCTGCTCCCCTGGAGATACTTCCTCATCCCGAAGAGGGCGAAGTAGACCCCGATGATGTACCAGCTCACGAGCGTCAAGTAGATGAAAGTCGGGGTGACGATGAAGTACCACAGTATCCTGCTCCTCGAGACCCCCCTCAACTCGATAAGCGCGAGCAGCTCCTTCACCGCGAGGAGCGTTGGGAATAGGAGGAAGAACGTGCTGAAAAGATAGTAGTTCGTGAGAAGGTCTCCCCTAAAGAGATTCCCGAGCACGGCGTTGACATAGAGGAACATCGCCGACAGCACCGGGTACTCTGTGAACGACTGGACATACGGTATTGGGAACGTGCAGAAGGGAGACCCACCGCCGTAGAGTAGCTCGGCGCTGTCCGGAAAGGGGCATTCCCTGTTCTGGAAGACGTAGACCAGGTCGCTGTAGATGTGGCCGCCCCCATATGGGATATGGAGCCAGACCCCGACCAGGTAGAGCGCCACTGTTGTCGAGTAGACGATGACTCTGAAGCGCGAGCTCGACAGGCCTGCGAGGAAGCCGCTCAGGGGCTTTACACTCGTCATGGCTCGCATCCCTTAGTTTCGAAGACGGCTGGCCTCTTGCTACAGACGACGGCGAATCGGCAGCCCTGCAAGGGTGACCGAGACACGCTGATTCTTGACGCGAAGGCAACGGGAGTGATATAAAGCCGAATGAGAGAAGAGCGGGCGTCCCTATTTTGAAGAAGGACCTCGACCCCAAGTTCTCCGGGAAGGTCGCGGCCGACTTTCTCAGGAAGACGAGCGACCTATACGAGAGGTGCGAGCTCGCGGGAAGCCTGCGCAGGAAGGCGCCGGTCGTCCATGACATAGACTTCGCGGTCATCCCAAAGGGCGACGACCTCGGTAAGTGGAGGGAGGAAGTGAAAGAGCGCGTGGCGAAAATCGGCGGGACGGTGGCGTCGTTCGGCGAGGTCATCTCGAACTTCGCCTACAAGGGCATACAGGTCAACCTCTTTCTCTGCCCCGGACCAGACTCGTGGGGCGTCACATACATGTGGGCCACAGGGCCGACCGGCCACACGATCGGGATGACGATAAAGGCGAAGAAGAAAGGGCTCCTCATCAACTCGAGGGGCATCTGGACGTTGGACGAGCCCCCCAGGTTGGTGCCCGCACGGACGGAGCGCGACGTCGGCAGAATTCTCGACTGGACCTACAAACCCCCGGAGACTCGGGGGATGGACGTCAAGAAGAAACCGACCTTCTACTGAGCGCCGATGCGTGGTCGAACCCGCCAGTTCGGAGCGCACGAATAAAAAAGCCACTTTTCCTACCTCTGACCAAGTCGCCAAGATGACCATCCAGGGCTCCACTGAGGCGCCATCGAGACGGCGGACCATCGTCATAATCGGAGGGACGATGCTCGCGCTGAGCCTGGGAGTCATGGACGGGAGCATAGTCGGGACGGCCGGGCCCACAATCATCACGGACTTGGGAGGGCTGAGCCTTTACGCATGGGTGTTCAGCGTATACGTACTCGCCCAGACGGTATCGATGCCTCTGCTCGGGAAGCTTTCCGACATCTACGGAAGGAAGAAGTTCTTCCTGGCAGGCATCGTCGTATTCATCGCGGGTTCGATGCTCTCGGGCGCATCTCAGAACATCTCTGAGCTGATAGCCTTCCGGGCACTGCAGGGCCTTGGGAGCGGCGCCTTCTTCACGGTCGGGCTGGCCATAGTGGGCTCCTCGGTCACGGAGAAGCAGCGGTCGAGGGTCCTGGGAATCACGGGAAGCGTCTTCGGATTGGGCGCGATAATGGGCCCAACGGTGGGGTCCTACCTCGTCCAAGCGGTGGGTTGGCGATGGATATTCTACGTGAACCTGCCGTTCGGAGTCGTGTCGTTCATCCTCGTCTCCATCGCGGTGAAAGAGATACACACCGGCCAGGCCAGGAAGGTCGACTGGGCGGGCGCATTGGCGCTGGCAGGCTGGGTCTCGATGCTTCTGCTCGGCCTCCTCAACGGGGGGACGACATATCCGTGGTATTCTTGGCAGGAACTCCTCTTCTTTGGCGCGTTCGGCGTCTTCTTCCCCCTGTTTCTCTTCACTGAGACAAAGGCCAAGGACCCAATCATACCGTTGGGCCTCTTCAGAATTCGGATAATCTCGTCTTCGTTCGCCATCCAATTCGTCCGCGGAGGCGTCCTCCTGGGGCTTACCGCGTTCATCTCTCTCTTCGTCCAGGGATCGCTCGGAGGGAACATCGAGGACACGCGCAACATCTTGTACGCCTTCGTGGTCCCCTTCATCGTCGGGAGCATTTCGGCAGGGCAGCTGCTGTCGAGGCTCGGCTACAGAGTCGTCGCCTTCGTGGGCGTAACCCTGATGGCGATAGGCACTGGAATGTTCGCGTTCATAGGGCTCTCCCCCTCAGTGTTCGACCTGATCGCGCGCGCCCCGGTGGCCGGGCTGGGGATGGGGATTGGGCTGGCCTCGGTGCTCAGCGCCTTCCAGAACTCGGTGGAGAGGAGCCAGATAGGGGTCGCCTCCTCCCTGTCGACATTCAGTCTCAACCTCGGAGGGGCGATAGGGGTGAGCCTTCTGGGGACCGTCCAGCTCAACTCCTTCGCTTCGCGCCTCGACGCTATCGTCCAGCAAGCGCCTGCCCAGGCGCGCGCCCAGCTGTCGCAGTTGCTCGCCGACCCCAACCAGGTGGGCCAATTGCTGAACTCGCCTGCCGCATTGGCTCAGTTCGTGGCGAGCCATTCGGCGCTCTCGGTCTTTGTGCCCCAAATACGGGCGGCCCTGGGTGGGTCGATACTCGACGGGTTCCTCGTCATCTTCGGGATGAGCATGCTCGCGGTCTTGGCGAGCCTCTTCATGCCGGCGTCCACGAAGAAGAAGAGCGAAGAGCCTGCCGTCCCGATCGCGGCCTGACGCCATGCCCGGGCCTTTTGGCCCCTATTACAGGCCAAGCCTTCTTACGATCGAGTCGAACCCTGGGTCGCCGCGAAGCCAGTCGAACCTCGGCTCGACCTTGACCCAGGCCAGCCAGCTCGAGCGCTCGTCGTAGGCCTTCTCCAGCCAGGCGATGGTGTTTTTCTTGTCGTTGAATCCGTTGTAGATCACGGCGATCCAATACGAGGGGACGTACGTGGACTTGGAGCGCTCGACGAGCTTCTGCATCACCTGGTTCGCCTCGGCTGTCTTCCCCGCCGAGGCCAGGGCGTGCCCGAGCATCGCCAGGGCGACCGTGCTTTCCCCGGAGAGGCTCACGGCCTTCTGAAGCTCCGCGATGGCCTCTGCATACATCCCCCTCTGGAGATATGGCCTCCCGAACCAGAGGTGCGTCTGCATGAAGCTAGGGTCGAGCTCCACGGTCCTGGCGTACTGCCGAATCGAGTCGTCGTACCGCCTGGAGAGGTAGAGCACGTGGCCGACTCCCGTGCTTATCGCGAGCGAGAGCGGGTCGAGCTCCTGCGCGAGCACGATCTGCTCCATCGCCTCTTCGAACCTGCCCTGCGCCTTCAGCATGTCCGCGTAGAAATGGTGGGCGGGCGCGTAGTTCGCGTTGAGCTCGATTGCCCTCTTGAACTCCACCTCCGAGCCGTGCCAGTCCCAGTCGTACTGGAACCTGATCAGCGCCAGGGAGGTGTGGGCCTCGGCTAGCCCGTCGTCGATCGCGAGCGCCTTCTCGACCATCCTCTTCGCCTCGGGGTATGCCTCCCTGGGGGCGACGAACTCGAGAAGGGCCAGCACGGCGTACGCGTCGGCGAGCCCGGCGTACGCAGGTGCGTAGTCCGGGTCCTCCTCGAGGGCTTCACGGAAGTATCCCACCGCCTTCTCCAGCGACTCCTTGTTCCTCTTGTTCCAGAAATAGCGGCCCTTGAGATAGGCGTGGTACGCTTCGACGTTCCTCGTGAACCTCCTCTCGACGCCCTGCCTCTCCCTGACCAATATCTCGAGGTTCAGGGCCTCTGCGGTCCGATGCGCAATGTCGCTCTGGATGGAGAAGACGTCGTCGACGTCCCTGTCATACTGCTGCGACCAAAGGCCAACCTCGGTCTGGGCGTCCACGAGCTTGGCGGTTATCCTCAGCTTCCCGCCGACCCTCCTGACGCTGCCTTCCACGACGCTTTCGACGTTGAGCTCCCTCCCTATGTCCGCGACGCCCTTGGAGGCCCCCTTGTACCTCATCACCGATGTCCTCGCCATCACGCTGAGGCCGGCGATCTTCGAGAGGGTTGAGATGAGCTCCTCCGTCAGGCCGTCGGCAAAATAGTCGTCATCCGAGCTCGAGCTGATGTTCGCGAGGGGAAGCACCGCGAGCCTGTGCTTCTTCGCTTGTGCCGCTATAGGCACGACCTTCGTTCCCCCCACCACAATCTCGTAGACCTCGACGGGCTCCTCGATGTGCTTCAGCTCTCGGGGCCCCATGCTCACAATCTCCTCGCTCAGCTTGTTGCGTATGTGGTCGAAGGCCTGTCGCGAGACGCAGATCCCGCCGGGGCGGGCGAGAGGCTCTATCCGCGAGGCGACGTTTACGCCGTCGCCCACGATGTCGTTCCCGTCCTTCAGGATGTCCCCGACGTGGATGCCTATCCTTAGGAGGATTTCCCTCTCGGGACGGGCGGAGGCGTTCCTCCGCTGCAACGTCTTCTGTATCTCGACGGCGCACTTCGCGGCCTCGATTGCGCTGGCGAACTCGACTAGGAAGCCATCGCCCGTCGTCTTAATCTCGGTCCCACCGTGCTCTTTGAACGTGGGGCGGAGGATTTGCCTCTGCTCGTTCAGGAGCTCGATTGCGAGGGATTCGTCCTTCTGGGCGATTTCAGCGTAGGCCACGATGTCCGTAAACATTATCGCTGCCAACTTCCTGCCGGCGATGTCCCCGGACCTCGCCTCACCGACAATCACGACCTTGCCACCGTCGAATAATCCCAATCTTTGCCACGCAGTTTCATGCGGCTTGCCTCGCATCATTTTTACCCTCATCGAGTGCTCGATGAACGCATCCCTCTCTTCGCTCCTAAAGTCGAGGACGCCGTCACAGAATGATTCGAATTGCCTATAGAACGCCTCAGAAAACACACCCTTGACGACCGAGTGGATGACCGCCAACTCGTGGATCCGCGCATATGGGAGCGCGTGCATCCGCCAATGGTCGAGGAATACCTTCTCCTCGTTGAAATGTAACAGGATCGAGGTGTCGTCATCAACGTGGAGCCGCCGGCTGTCCACTTCGTGGATCCCGCGCTCAAGTTCTCCGACATCGCTCTCTGTCCAACGCTTCAGGTCGAGTGTGTGGATGTCGATGGGGTTTGTCGGCGTGAGCCTGCCTACCTTCTCCGGCTCGGCCATTCGGGTCTGCTGCGCGTAGCTGTCCCATATCCTGAATGTGTCATCGGCCTCGAGAGCGTCCAAGTCCAGGCCCAACCGCAACAGTGCGCTCCTGACATCGGCCTGCGAGTGCGTGAAGGTGTGGTAGTCCGTCCTGATCCCGTTGTTGAGTGCGTCGGCGGTTATGGTCAACGACGTCTCGTACCAGAGAGAAGGAGCGTCGAACTCGACAAGATAGTTTGCTCCGTAGTCCAACCCTTGGGGAACAACCCGTCTCAAGAATGGGAGCACGAAGCTGTCTGCCAACCAATCCCATACGTCGGGCGCGATTTAATAAAGAAGGACTCCCCATCTCTATCGCATCAATCTGCGAGGACCGCAAATGGCTTAAATCGGTAGCAATCGTTTGACAGGCAGGCATGAAGGGCGGTCCGAGGTCCGTCAGCGGAGAGGTCTTCTCTTCCGTGCCCATCTTCTCATCCCTGAACTCGAAGGAGCTCGGGGCCATCGCGAAAGCGGGCAAGCAGCAATCCTACGATGCGGACCAGACCATCGTCGAGCAGGGGCAAACTGGAGTGGGCTTCTTCTTCATCCTCGAGGGTGACGTTGAGGTCCGCCGGCGAGGAAGAGTCATCGCAAAGCTGGGGAAGGGCCAGTTCTTCGGCGAGATGGCGCTTATCGACGGCCAACCGAGGACGGCTGATGTGGTAGCCGTCAGGCCTACGGAATGCTTCGCACTCTCGGCTTGGTCATTCGCGGCCCTCGTAAAGACAGAGCCGAAGATCGCCCTCGGAATGATGAAAGAGCTCGTAAGAAGGCTCAGGGAAACAGACAGGATTCTGACCCAATGACGAATGGTGTCTTCACGCATAACCTTTGTCTCTGAAGAACTTCTTGGCGGCGACCTCCTCGGCCTTTTGAAAGCCCTTCATGTCTCCCTCGATCATGGCGTCCATGTGCTCCAGCATCAGCCCTCTCGAGACCTTGCGATAGAACTCCTTGCAGACGGAGATGGCCCTGACGACCTCGGCGTCGTGGGCGTATACGCCCCGCTCGTCTATGCGGTATCCGGCCGCCTTCAGCTCCCCGATGAATTTAGAGAAGCTGCTCTTCGCGTCCCGGATCGCCGAGACCTTGGCCTCAGAGATCGTGATCGTCTCTGGCTTCGACTCGCGGATGAACTCGACCACGCGCCGCATCGACTGCAGGACCCCCGGTCCCGGGTTGATTATCCGCGTGTAGCATTCCTTCTGCATCTCGAGCATGTAGTCGACGTCCACGTCGAGCAGCCACGACCCGGCCTTTTCCACCCGGCGGACAAGGCTCCGCAGGGCCCTGGGAGGGCTGCGGTAGACCTCGATCCCCATCGCCTCTGCCAAGAAATCGACGTATGAGGAGACGGACTCGCCCGGGTCGGAGACCCTGAGCGGCCGCGGAAGCTTCGACTCGATGTCAGTGACGTGCCTCGAGAGCATCGCCTCTGGGACGACGACGACGAGCTCCGGGGCGTCTCCCATTGGTTGGGGCTCCGTGAGCGCGGAGATGCCGCCTGTGATATGACGGAGGGCCGCGTGGGCGCCCGTCCGGCCCGCAATAATCCGCAGGTCAGCAGGATAGATGCCGTCGTCTCCTCCGAGGGAGACGTCCAGGTGCGAGTCCATGCTTACGATGGTCTCAGGCCGTCTACGTAGTCCGGAGATGGTCTCCGGGACCTGCGAGTGGATGCTATGGATTATCGCACGCATCTTCGGCCGCGGACCTTGGTTATTCGGTGGTCTAAGTCGCGATGGACACGATCATCTTGCCGTTGGTGTTGTCCGTGATGTTGACCTGCTGGGGATGCTTCGCGAAGACGACGCGCCCCAACGTCTCGATTAGGTCTGAGCCTTCCTTGGTGTCCAGCTTCACGTTGCTGCCTGCGGCCACCATGTCTCTGAACTCCCCTGTGCGCTTGGGTATCCCGACGGTCTTGATGTATGTGATCACCGAATCGCTACCATAGAATTTGAGCCGGGCGTCCTGCCCCTTCTTCTCATCGTTCATGAAATATTCAGTGGTTCGCGCCTGGAGCACTATAAAAGGAGGATAGGCAGGGATTTCTTGGCTCAGACTGCTTCACCAGCACACCGTTAGCACCAGAACAGTCTATCCGAAGTCTTAATAGGCGCGGGGAGCTCTCTGCGGTGAAGGTCTTATCAAGCGGTAAACAACGGGTATCTCTGGAAGGCTGACGAGCATCTCAACCACCTCGCAAAGGTAAGGTACGCTCACGGTGACGAGCTGACCGACCTTCCCGGCGTGACCGGGATCGGGATGGGGAAGGACCACATCATCGCATATGTATCGGATGATGACGTCGAGGTCCCCAAGATGCTGGAAGACATCGCGGTAATCAAGATCCGCCGACGCTGATTCGGAAGCAACCCCGCGGGAAACCGGGACCCGCCTTTCGATTAATCGGCCAGTTGTCGCCGGGCGATCCGGCCCATCATCATGAATCTTGCCGTATTCTCAGACTACAGTGGACGGGCGTAGTCCTGGGTCGCGACGTCGTAGGTCTTCCCGTACGTCCTCGTCTCTCCCTTTGCGAGGACTTCTACCGTGATGCGGGTCCTCTGCACGCTGATGATCCCAAATGACGCCCCGCACTTCGGGTCGGTGAACTTTCCGCCCACGTCTTCGGCGAAGTTTCCGAGGCTAATCGCGGTCGTGAACTTGTTGCCGCACTCTGAACATACGATGTTCGCGATGACATGACCGCCAAGCTCTGGAGGTAGGCTCGCGGCTTTTGGTTTCGCCTGCTTCGGCTTCTTGCTGCTCAATCCGAACGCTCGGCGTGCGTTCATGCTTGGCTTATTTATTTGATGCGCCGCATGCAACGTCGTCTGCCTCTATATTCTGGGCTCGCGAAGGGCATAAATGAAATTCCCCCGCGGTGTGACAAACCCAACGCGCGCAAGTCAGCTCTTATCCAGTGTCAGGAAGCTCAAGGTGCCGGCGGCATCTGACTGGCCGATGGTCGTTTGGTCCGGCAGCAAACCCCGACCATAACCGAGTTCTGTATCTCTCCTTCAGTAGATTTCTGCGTAAGCATATTGGGCTTCGGCCTATATTGAGTCCGCTTTGAACAGGAGAGCTTCCCTTGCCCTGACTGCAATGGTCTTGGTGATTCTGGCAGTCGGCAGCTTCTCTGCCTTTGGCGGGTTCTTGAATGCGGGACCTGGCAATTCCACCAGTGCGACGACGACGGCCCCCCTCACCCTGTCGTCCTCGAGCGCGTCCGAGACGGTGGCCGCCACCGCTTCGAAGAGCTCGACCATCGCCAACTACACAAACAGCACAAGCAGCACCACCAGTTCCGTTTCCACAAAAACGAGCACCACGAGCAGCAGCAGCACCAGCACCACCACGACTACGACGTCCTCGTCGACGAACAGTTCCTCCCCTCCCCCGCCCTCGCCAGTGACCTACACGTTGCAAATCTCCGCCGAACTTCCAAACGGAACGACTTTGAAGGGATTGACGGCCGAGATTGGACCTTCGGTCATCTAGCAACGAACTTGCCTATTCCAGTGGCGATGGTCCTCTCTGGAGGAATCGACTACACCGTCACCGTAGCCGATCAGAACGGATTACTGTTCACCCGCTGGTCGTCGGGTGAAACTGCCCGAAACGTGAGCGTCTTCTTGAACCAGGACACCAGGCTGGTCGCCTTCTACAGACCGTTCGGCGCCCAGACGCTCAGCGTCGTCGCAAAACTGCTCGACGGCAAGTCGGTCGCCGGGGTCCACGTCACCATCGTCTCACACCAGCAGACCCCGGCCGCCAGCACGAACGACGCGATGCCCGCGAACGTCACGGCGAGGTATGGCCAGACCTATACGGTCGTGGCTGATTCGGCCTCCTCGGTCGCGTTCAAGTACTGGAACAACGACCCGAAGCTCACCAACGAGAGCTACACCATCACCGTCACCGGGAACGCGACCATCACCGCCTACTACCAGCAGCAGCCGCTGCCTTACACGCACTCAGGAAAGGGCAACCACACCATCACGGTCGTGGCGCACACGATGGACGGCGGGCTCGTCATCGGCGCGTACTTCCAGGTCAGGATTCACGCCGTCTGGAACAACGTCACGGACGGCTTCACACCCGCCTCCGTAACCGTCCCGGACGGCAACGAGGAACTCGTCATGTATCACTGCGCCGAGGTCTCTGTGATCTGCTCCGACAAGTTCTTCGTGTACAGGTACTACAACAACACGACGCCTAACACCCTCACGCGGTGGCAGTACATCACCCTGCGGAGCGACATGGTCGTCAACTCCTTCTACGAGGTCATCCCCGCGAGCGATGCGGTGCACGTCACCATCGAGGCCATGAACTCGACGGGCCCGATCTTCGTCAATTGCACCTGCGGCTCTGTCGTGACGATATACAACGCCGACGGGACTCCTGTCGCCCAGTCGCTGCAACCATACTCGTTCTGGCTGTGGAAGGGCCAGAACTACACAGTGACGGTGGGCGACCTGCCAGGCTACAGCTTCATGGGATGGACCACCGGCTCGACTTCCTATACCATCAGGTTCACCGCGCAGCCCCAAAGCGCCGACCCCTACTACCAGTACTTCGCCGCGATCTACGCGAAGAAGCAATGACAGGTCAGGTGCCGGCGCCTTAGGCGACTCTTGCATAGCTACTTAGTAGCGCGATACTACCGCCTTTATTAGGCCCTGGACCGCTGATGATACCGTGTCAAACATCTCAGGCTTGGTCAAGGGCCTTCACCACATCAGCCTCGTGACCTCGGACCAGGAGCTCAACAGGCGCTTTTACATCGAGGTCCTCGGGTTGAGGCGCGTCAAGCTCACCGTGAACCAGGACGACCCTTTCCACCGCCACCTCTTCTACGCGGACGAGAAGGGAACGACCGGGACTGCGATAACGTTCTTCGAGTGGCCCGAGCTCCCGCGGGGCTACGTGGGGTTGGGCTCCCCCCACCACCTCTCGTACACGGTCAGGGGCGTCGACTCGCTTCCGAAGTGGGTCGTGTGGCTCCGCTCCAAGGGGGTCAGCGTCTCCGGGCCCTTCCCGAGGGACGGCAGGCTCTCCATCTACCTTAGGGACCCCGACGGCGTCCTCGTCGAGATCACCGCGAGGAACCCGGACGGGGTCTCTCCGGAATACCTCCGCCAGCCCGAGGGAGCGGGCCCGGAAGTGAAGGAGGTAGCGGGAGACATGAAGCTCATCAAGTTCGACCACGCCTCGCCCCTCTCGACCGACTCCCACGTCACGCACAAGTTCCTCGAGAACCTCGTGGGACTCGAGAGCTTCTCCGAAGCCGCGAACCCCGACCAGGAGGGGACGTCGCTCGCCGAGGTCGGGAGCCGCGACAACCCCGGCTTCCTGAAGTACCTGACCTCGCCCGCCGCGAAGACCGGCATGGTCGGGAAGGGGAACATCCATCACATAGCCGTGGCCGTGGAGGAGGACGAGGACCAGCTCAGGATCAAGCGCAGCCTCGACGACGCTGGCATCAGGAACTCGGGCGTGATAGACCGCTTCTGGTTCAAGTCGCTCTACTTCAGGGACCCGGACTACAACCTCCTCGAGATCGCGAC
>JBGPFY010000003.1:0-14865 GCA_041483615.1 Nitrososphaeria archaeon
GAAGTTCGGTTCGACGACGAAGAGTATGACACATTCATGGAGCTCCTTGCCTCCGACGTGCTGAAATCACGGGAGCTCAGGAAGCGATAGAAGCCACGGGAGGGATTTGATCCCTCGACCTGCTGCTTACAAGGCAGCTGCTCTACCAGGCTGAGCTACCGTGGCACGAGTTTCCCTCCTGCCACGTCGGTTTATCTCCTTTGTTTCCGCGAGGCGCCACCCGAGCGGGGCCTCTAACCAGATGTGAGCAAATACGACCGGACAACATCATCATCGAGTTCGCAGAGGACCCCCCTAAGAATCCCAGAACCGTACTCGCTTCCCGGATTGAAGCAGACGGTCCTGCCGATTTTCACCATCCCCCGAGACTCATGGATGTGACCGTGCAGGCCGACGAGCGGCTGATATTTCTCGATGCTATGCCGGACGGCCGAGCTACCTGCCGAGGCCATCACTATGTCGCCTCCGGAGACCACAGGCCTCAGGTCTTTGTCGAGCCTCGGCGCCTGGTCGATTGGCGTACCCAACGGCGGGACATGGATGTTGAAGATAGCGTCCGGCATCTCTCTCACCCGCTCGGCCATAGCGTCGATTTTCTTCTGCAGGACGTCCTCGTCTACTTCTCTCGGGCTATTCCATGGGGTACGGTTCGTGTACCCCAAGGTAAGCATCTCATGCTGGCCATCTATCTCGACGACTTTCCCCTCGGGGTTGACCACGTGTTTCCCCGAGTTCAGGACTTCGTCGACCTCGAAAAAGTCGTCGTTTCCAGGAGAGACGTAGCACTTGATTCCGGTCCCGGCCAGCCTTTCGTCGGCGAGTCTGATCCACGATTGGAGGCTCTCCACCATCAGTCTCTTGAATAGCTTGACCACGAGCTCAGGCTTGGCCCCAAGCTCCTCCAACTCCCTGGAATCCCCCAAGTATGGATAGTTGCCGGCATTGCTGATGCCCTTCTTGAGTTCCTCTATCTCGGATTTGGACTTCAACAAGCGGTCCGTTTTCCCTTCCCTCACCCTTACCGCTCCGTCGGCCAACCTCAACATAGGGACTATCATCTTTCCCGTCAAGTCGCCGCCAAGAATCAGGACGTTGGCCCCATAGAATTTTCCCGCGTTGACGAACTTCCTGAAGCAACGGTCGGAGCCATGGACGTCGCTGACGAAGAAGACCTTCGTCTTCATTCTCTCAAGCTCCGCATGAAGCAGGAGGCGGTCTCACGCATTCAGCTCTCTCTTGCCCGGACTTGCTCAACCAACCCGAGGTCCTCCTCTGGCAACTCATACCATCTGACCCTCTCTCCGATGGCGGCCCGCATCTTCCACGCGAGGCTCTTGGGTGCTCTTTCAATCGCATTTGTGAGTTGCTCTATCCTCTTGGCGACTAACTTTTTCTCAGGCTCCTTCATGTCCCGGGTCTCGACGACCACGCCCAGCATAGCCAGTTTCATGGTGAAGGTCTTGTAGATGCCCCAGTCTTCGCTGCAGAGCCTCGCCAGATAATCTCCGTTGACGGTGTCCCTGAGGTCAGTGTCGCCCACCTCATGGTCCAGAAGAAGACAAATCATGTCTCCAAAGTCTTTCTCGTTTGTCTGAATTATCTGCAGCTTTGTCGCCAGGAGGTCGGCCAGGGGGATGGTCTGGCGGTCAATCTCCATCCTCTCTTTCAGATTGAGCCTATGGCACATCTCGAAGACATCGAGGAATACGTCTACCCGCTTTTGCTGCTCCGAATCCATGAAGCCGAGCCTTCGACTGCCGTGGATGGCGTTGAACCTCTCTCTCGGGACGTAACCGAGTTCTCCGAAGACGCCCTTGATTTCGAGCGACTGCCGCGCGTGCCCGATGAAATCGGCATCGCCATGGCTTCTCACGAGGCTTCCGCTTCGCGCCGACGGGCAGCGGAGGTAAAACGCCACGCCGCCCAGGAGCCGTAGCACCACTCCCTTGCTCGCGGCATGTTCGAGGACGCGAGTCGCTTCCTCTACCGAGCCTGCCGACGGAGACGCCACAATCGCCGAAACGGCGCCAATTTCCTTTAAGCTTTCTCCGTCGGCACCTCACACATAATACCGACCGGCTTCCCGGGCGTTCGACGTCGACCTTTGGAGAGGCGCGAACTCGGCAGGACAAGGGAGAAGATATCCGTGATCGGGATGGGAACATGGGAGATGGGCGACGCCCAGAACGAGGGGCGCGCCCTTGAGATTCAGGCCCTTCGCAAAGGGATAGAGCTGGGGATGACGATGATAGACACGGCCGAAGTGTACGGCTACGGCAACGCCGAGAAGCTAGTCGGGCAGGCGATCAAGGGAATGAGAGACGAAGTATTCATCGCCACGAAGGTGTCTCCCCAGCACTTCGGATATGAAGACGTTTTGAGCGCGTGCGAGAGCAGCATAAGGCGGTTGGGCGTCGAGCACGTCGACCTCTACCAGTTGCACTGGCCGAGCCATGAGGTTCCCATCGAGGAGACGATGAAGGCCATGGAGGAGCTGGTCTCGCGCGGGAAGATACGCTACATCGGAATCAGCAACTTCTCGGTCACGCAGACATTGAAGGCGAGGGAAGCTTTGCCGAGGTCGGAGATAGTCTCCAACCAGGTGAGGTACAGCCTGACCCACAGGTCGATCGAGTCGGAGCTGCTCCCGTTCTGCGAGAAGGAGAAGTTGACCGTCATCGCCTACCAACCGCTTGATAGCGGGAAGCTGCCGATCAGCAGGATTCCGCAGGCGCTCCTCGACAAGTATGACATGACGCCGGCCCAGCTCATGCTGAACTGGGTTACGTATAGAGAAACAGTCGTCGCGATACCGAAGGCATCGAAGATAGATCACGTCGAGAAGAACGCGGCGGCGGTCAGCGCCAGGGTTTCGGCCGACGATTACCGGTCTCTCTCTCGAATGTTCGGTTAGGCAGCCGTTGCAGCCCTTTGCCGCTTCTGGATGTGGTGCATCCTCCCCAAATCTGCGAGGTAAGGCCTCAGCTTCGCGGGAACCTTCGCAACGATTGGCTCTCGCAGGCTCACGCCGCGATCTCGCTTCGTCTTCCAGATCTTCTCGTCGAACTTGACTATCGCGGGACCTACGGTCTTGCTCACCTTGCTCTTGTCGGGCACTGGGAATTTCTCCAAGTGTATGCTGCGCTGCCCATAGAGCCTCCTCCAGATGTGGTCGGTCATGTGTGGGGTTATCGGTGCCGTGAGCAGCAAGACGCACTTCATCACGCGGTGCAGAGTGAACCAAGCGGCCTCTTTCTCTCCCTTGGTCACCCCGTCACCGTAGGCGCGCCCCTTCGTCATCTCTATGTAGTGCGCCGCGAAAACGTTCCAGACAAACTCCCTGATTTTGGTGGCAGGGACGAACCCATTGCCTTCCTCGTACCCATCTAGGCACTCCTCGATGAGGCGATTCAGCTCCGAAAGAATCCAGACGTCGGTAGGCATCAGCTTTGCGCTCTTCGGCTCCGGGAAGGAGGCGATGAAGCGAGCGGTGTTCCAGAGCTTCGTGAGGAACTTCCCTGCGCCTGCGACCCGGTCCTCCGAGAGCCTGAAATCGTAGCCCAGATTCGCCTCGGCGGCTCCCCAGAAGCGGAACGTGTCGGTGCCGTACTTCTGGAGCAGCGGCTCAGGATCCATGAAGTTGCCTAGGCTCTTGCGCATCGCCCTACCCTGCGCGTCCTGACCGAGCCCTCCCACCCAGGCTTCCTTGAAAGGAGCCTTCCCAGTAAGGAGATAGCATCGCAGAAGCGAGTAGTACAACCACGTTCTCACGATGTCCTTGCCCTGGAGCCGGAGCGTCGCCGGGTACGTGAGCGAGTGGAACTTATTGTTCTTGGTCATCTTGGTCACGTAGAGCGCCGAGATGCTCGAGTCCATCCAGGTGTCGAACGTCCGAGTCTCGCCGACGAACTTCGTGTTTGCGCACTTCGAGCATTTCCTGAACGGGGCAGGGTCCTTCCAGGGCCTATAGTACTTCCCTGCCTTCGGGAGGTGCGGCGTCTGGCACTTCGTGCAATACCATATCGGGATTTCTGTCGCATAGTATCTCCTTCTCGAGATTGGGTAGTCTGTGGTCAGCGAGTCGATCCAGTCCAAGAGTATCTGTCTGTGCATGGGCGGGTGGAACTTGATCTGCTTCGCGAGCTTCTTCAGTGTTGGGCCGAACTGGAGCTGCTTCAGGTAGAACTCCTCCATCGGTATTATCTCGATGGGGGTGTGGCTCCTCTCGCACAAGGGAGTGCGGTGCTGTACCTGCTCCACCTTGACCGCGACCTTGGCGTCCTGCAGGTCTTGGATGATTTGGGAACGCGCGTCCTTGACCGCCATTCCGAGATACTTGCCCGACACGGATGTCATCTTTCCCTCCATGTCGATTGCCTGGATTTCTTGGAGGCCGAGCTGCCTGAAGAGCTGGACGTCGTTGTAGTCGCCGTAGCTGCACACCATCAGGACCCCCGTGCCGAACTCGATGTCGACGCTCCGATGGGTCCTTATCGGGACCTCCTTGCCGTAAATGGGGACCACGGCCGTCTTCCCCACAATCCGTTTGTATCGCGTGTCGTTCGGGTTCACCACCACCAACTGGCACGCGGACAGCAACTCCGGCCTGGTCGTCGTGACCTGTATTTCCTCGCCCGTCTCCTTTACGGTGAACCTGTTCGTGACTAGATATGCAGGGAGGTCCTCGTACTCTATCTCGGCATCGGCGATCGTGGTCCCGCAGTCGGTGCAATAGTTGTTGGGCCTTGTCGCGATGTGGATGAGCCCTTTGTCCCACAGCTCGATGAACGACCATTGAGTAAGGGTCCTGTACTCCTCCGAGTCCGTGCGGTACTTTTCCTTGAAGTCCCCGGATGCCCCCAGCCTCTTCAGGAGGTCGACCATGTACGCCTCGATGTCGTCGAGGGCGTGCTTGCAGAGCCCGATGAACTCCTCCCGGGGGGTCTTCCTCATCTGAATCCTGTACTTACGCTCCGTCGCTATCTCAACCGGGAGCCCGTTCCTGTCGATTCCTATGGGGTAGAGGACATTGAGCCCCCGCATCCTCGCCGCCCTCGCGACCATGTCAATCTGCGCGTATTGCGTGAGCGCGCCTGGGTGCCAGGGCTTCCCCGAGGGGTAAGGAGGAGGCGTGTCCATCACGAAGTTGCGTTTTTTATCGTTACTCGGCCTAAATTTGAAATTATCTTCAATCCCCCATATCCTCCTGATCTCCTCCTCGAGGAGAGGGTTCCAACTGGTCGACTCCAGCTTGTTGGGCGGGGCTACCTTTGGGGCGATTGTAGGTCCCGGTTGCTCCCCCTGGGTCTGCAAAACTCGTTTCACTCCTTGGCGAGGGTATTTAGCATTGAGTGCGGCCAAAATCCACCTCTTCGCGCCGAGGGGGCTGCGGCAGGTTAGCGGGCCCTGCAAGCAGGCCTCGCTAGGGCTTTGCGTAGACTGAGGGGTCCTTCACGCCGCTCTCGGCGAAGGCGAGCTTCCTCCTCGCCTTGATGTCGTGTTCCCAGAGAAATATCACCTCGTACCGCACGCCTTGTAGACCGATTCCCTGAAGGCCGGTAATGTCTTAGGTCCCATCGGGGCGTTGGGGAAATGAATCGGGCAAGCGTGATAATAGCATCCGAGAACTTCCAGAATCTCCTTTCGAGTTCGATGGATGAAGTCTGGAACCAAGCCACCAACCGTAAGTTTACCGTCACCCACGTACTCCCACTCATCTCCCAAACCCTTGGCAACTCAACTCCAACTTGCTAGGCTCTCTCTTGGGCGCCTTCATTCCCATTTTGGCAAGCTCCACGAAGAATCCATATTTCTTCAGGAAAGCCTCGCGCATCGTCTGAGCGCGCTTTTGGAAATCAATGGATTGATACGACCTAGCCCTCTCAAGTTTCTTGAGTTCCTCAGGCCGTTGGAACTCCGCTTCTGGGCCTCGCTACAACGCTTCCGAGTTTCATCACTAATCACAATTGCTCCTGATTGCCGAAGCCTTGCGATTTCCCTTGCACCCGCAGGAGATATTTGACGAAGGTGTTCAGATAAGCCGAACTCTGTAGTCTTCCCTTTGCCAGCATCTTTTCAGAGCTTGTGACTGTTTAACTCGTCTTTCTGGATTCTGCCAAGATTTCCTAGCGCGTTCGCTTTTGGATGTAGACTCCATTCACCTTCTCATATTCTACATCCATCAGTGGCGGTTTCGCATATAAGCTCCCGTCATGCACACCGGCCATCTTGAAAGCCAGTGCTCTTCTTTTGTCATTTGAGCACCAACCACAGTGGACCGGGAGCTTCTTGCCTCCTATCTTTCTGAAGCCATGTCCCGCATAGCAGCTGTAGGTGTAACCCCAGGGGACCCCGAGTTCCTCCCCGAGCTTGACCACCTTGTCCTTGTCATAGGTGATGAGGGGTGCAAGCAGCCTATACCCTCCGTGATGGGTGGCTTGCTCGCCCAACCTGTTGATTTCATCGAGGAACTCCGGGGTGTTGTCTTTCATTGCCACTGGCGTCTCCCTACGTATCCCTATGTAGACGTCGAAACGCTCGCGGGTCGATATGTAGAAGGACTCGGCGTGGGCCAGCCCGACGAGCAAGAGAATCGCGTTTCTGCACGGGTCCCACCACTTCAAGATCCTGTCCCGCGCCTTCTCCGGGTCCCAAAGGTCCTCGCTCTTCGTTTCCGGAATCTCCTTCTCCGCATGCGTGAGGAGAGACGTGCTTATCTCGCCGAGCCATCTCATATCGATGAGCTTCAAGGGCGCCTTCAGCTGCCGCGATATCTCCCTGATGCAGAACTCCTCGTAGTCGTAGGTCCTCTGCCCGTAATTGCAGAAGATTAACAGTTGGTGCGCCGGCTTGACGACCTTCTTGACGTAGTACGCCATGGTCACGGAATCCGCTCCACCCGAGATGCAACAGATTGCGCTCCTAGCTTTGATCAAGTTCCGCGCCTCCCCTTCCAAGCCAAATTCATATTAGTTGGGGAACCTCCTCTGCAGCACTCCTAGCCGCTTTACAGATCTGAACAACAGATAACCGAATACCGCCGTCGCTATGAAGACTCCCGCGGTCACCTGAGGGATCTCCACCGACAATGGCAATTTGAACGCATAATTCAGCGCGAAACTAACGGTGATCCCTAGTGCGACGGAGTACAACGTCAACCCCAGGAAGACGCTCTTGTTCCGAAGCTTCCAAAGTAGCAATGAGAACAGGAAAGACGGGATGACATTGACCAGGTCGATCGGGCCCAGAGGGTCGCCAAGAGCAGGTTGGTTCGCTATGAAGACCCCCAACGTCTGTCCAAGGACGGCCGGCCATCCGATGATGGGGACAAGGCCAATGAGGACGTTTGCCACGCGCAGATTGATCGCTCCGTAACTTATGGGACTGAATAGGAGTGCCAGTGTGACGTACATCGCTGCATAGACCGCTGCCGTAGAAATGAGTAAGCTTCTCCTGGAACTAGGCGCCGTCTTTTTCTCGGTCTTGTTGATGCTCTCTTCTCTCCTCCGACCCGGGGTTTCTAGAGGCGGAACGGGGGGAGGCCCTCTCACCCGCCTATCCGCTAGCCTCGGTTCGGATTGTTATAACGCTTTTAGCGGATTCGAGCCAAGGCCGACATCAGCCCCTCTTGGCCGTCGAGACCATGGAGAGGACGTCCCTGTCCCTGAGGACGTAGTCCACCGGCAGATGGAGTGCCGTCCTCGCGTCGATTCCGTATAGCAGGCCCTTGAAGAGGTCGGTGTGGACCGCCTTCGCGAGGTCCTCGACGGTCGACCCCGCGGGCAGCAGGTATACGTCCGGGAGGACGTTCCCGTGCTTGTCGGTCAGCTTCTCAGGATCGGCGACCGGATAGACCGCGTTCATCTTGAGGAGCTTGAAGATAGCTATGTTGAGGCCGAACTGGACTCCGGTCCTGAGGTACTCCCCGAAGACCTTCCTTCTGATGTATGCGAGCGCGTTCCTCTGGGCGTCCGTCAGCCCTTGGGGCCTGACCACGTCGAAGCGCTCCTCGCCGGGGACGTATTTTATCAGCCCCTTGACCTCGGCCCTCCTCAGGGACAGTTCGGCCTCCCCGCTGGTAGGGACGACCATCAGGTCCTTGTACTTCTCCCTGAGCGCCTTGAAGTTCTCGCCGGCGTTCGGGAGATCCATCTTGTTCGCTATTATCAGCGTCGGCTTGGAGATGTCGCGGAGGATCCAGCAGAAGTTTTGGATCTCTTTCTCGTTCCAGCCGTTCACATCTTTGTCTTGGAGCATGGCCTCGTTGAGCGCGTAAGTCACGTGTTCACGCTTCACGCCTATCCCCTGCAGGACATCCGCGATGGCCTCAGGAAGGCCAATCCCCGGGAGCTTCGCGGCCTTCGATATCTTCACCATGTTGCTGGAGAAGAGCTTGGTATACCACAAGACCAGCTCGAGCTCGACGTCGGCCAGATCAGCGAGGGGGTCGCCGGTACCCGGCTCTGCTATCTTCCCGTCCTTGTCCACGCTCCCCGAGGCGTCGACCACGTGCAGCAGCGCGTCCGATTGGGCCGCCACCGCGAGGAACTGGTTCCCGAGACCTTTCCCCATCCACGCTCCCTTTATGAGCCCCGGAAGGTCGGTCACCTCGATCGGGATGAACCTCCACCCCTCCTCGCACTTCGAGTTCTTCGGGTTGTCCTGTAGGTTGAACTCTTTGTGGACGCACAGTGTCACCGCCTGGGCTATCCCGGTGTCTGGCGATTTCGTGGTGAAGGGGTAGTTGGAAATCTCTCCCGCTTTCAGCGTCATCGAGTTGTAGAGGGTGGTCTTGCCGGCGTTGGTCTTGCCGATTAACCCGATGCGAATGACCATTTTGTGACCAGTTCTCTGCTAGCAGTCGAGGCTCTCGTCCGCTTTGCACAAAGCGCCGATTCCAGTAGTTAAGGGTATGCTGAAGAATCGCGACAGGTCGGGCTCGTCGGGCCTAGACGCCCACAGGCCTGTACCTTAGGAAGGCGGCCACGCCGCCGAAGGACTTCAGCATCGCCCCTTCCTCGGTGCCTGACGATATCACCTCGACCTTTGCGCCCACTTGGATGGCCCTCTCTTCGAGGATGTCAACGATGTCGGTCTCGTCGACTAGGAAGTCCTTCGAGCCGCATGAAGCGCACGGTTCCGAGGCTATCTCCTGCATCGCCTGGGTCTTCTTCGAGCTCGGCGCGAACCTCTCCCTCAAGGTCTGACAGCTCTTGCAAGTCGCGGTGATCCTCAGCATGTCGACGTCGTCTGCGACAAGGATGGTCTCCACGTTGCTCTTTTCAAGAGCCTGGATTATTCTTGGAAGGCCGTAGACGGCGACCCCGTTCGGCTTGTTGACCTCCGCTAGGAATCGCTGGACGAGCTTCTTCTCCTCGAAGAGCCTCACGTCCTGAAGCTTGTCCGCCGCCTTGTCCACGAGCTCCCTGACGCCCTCGCGCCCCGAATAGGCGGTGTCGATCACGGCGACGATGTTCTTCCGGAGCTGGTAGTTCAGGAACTCAGTCTTCAGGAAGTCCTCCTTGGTGTAGCCCGGGCCCCCGACGACGAGCCCGGTTACCTTGTACTCCTCGACCAGGATCCTGTTCGCGTGGTCAGCCACCCTGTGGTAGAAGTAGGTCAGCTCCATCTCCCTTCCTCTCTCGTACCTCCTGGCGCTCTGCCCTCCCTTCCTCGTCTTCCCCGATATGCCCGAAGTCATCACGTTCACGACGTCGAACGCCTCCCCGGAGAGTATCCCAATCCCCGCGTCGTTCGCGTCGATGGCGAGGATCCCGTAGACCTTCTCCTCTTTCAGCATGTCCTTGAGGTACTCGATATGGAAGTGGTCGTCGCACTGGTAAAGGAAGCTCTTGACTGCCTTCGGCGGGACTATCTCGCGGAGCACAATCACCTCGCTCCCCGGGCCGTTGGTCATCAGGGCCCCGCAGAATATGACCAACCCGTTGTCGGGGGTGTCCCTGTAGAGCTTGAGCTTCTGCATGGTCTTCGTGAGTGCGTCCTGGACGTGGTTCCGCGTCGTGTCGGACTTTATGTTCCCCGCGGTGCCCCACTCGTTCCTCAGATAGGCGATGACCTCATGCATGGGCTTCTTCGGAGGGATGTACAACGAGACCAGCTCGGTCCCGCGTCCTTCCTTGCCGGAAAGCTCCGATATGACCTTCCGAATCTTGTATAATCTTACAGAATCTCCCTTGGTGCTTAACAATGAGGATGACCTCCGGTGAGTCAGCTAACGAATTCGCTGGAAACTACCGCGCGTCTGCCTGGAGACTCCATCGGGGATGACTCATATCAATGACATTCACCTTTATAAAAACTACTCCGGCAACGGTGGCTCTACATGCCCTCGCCTCCCACAAACAGGAAAATCGTCCTGCGGATAGGCGGGTCGGTCCTCGGTTCCCCCCCTCAGGCTAAGCTCCTCAGGGGCTACGCAGAGGTGATTTCTGAGGCCAGGAAAACAGGGCTCTCCATCGGGGTGGTCGTGGGAGGCGGGCCGGTCTCTCGGGCCTACATCGCCACTGCCAAGGAGCTTTTGCTGCCCCGCGAAGGGCAGGACATGATAGCGATCGACGTCTCTCGCCTCAACGCGAAGCTGGTGGGCATGAAGCTAGGCGTCAAGCGGGTGTCTACCACCACACAAGGGATGATGGTCGAGCTGGAAAAGAATGGGATTGGTGTGATGGGAGGGCTGAGGCCGGGGATTACGACCGACACGGTCGCCGCAATCCTTGGGGACGCGTGGCACTCGGACCTCCTTGTGAAGGCGTCCGACCAGGACGGTGTCTATACCGCTGATCCGAGGACGGACAAGGAGGCAAAGCTGCTGCACAACCTGTCCTACCAGGAGCTGGTCAGGATACTGGGAGGCGCTCACCACAGGCCTGGAATCCACAGCATCGTGGACCCTGTCGCCGCGAAGTTCATCGCCAAGCACAAGCTTAGTCTCGTCGTAACCAACGGCTTCTTCCCCTCGAACGTGCGCAAGGCCCTGCTCGGCGAGCGTGTCGGAACCCTGGTTACTTGATTGGCTCGCGCCGCGCACATCTCCTACCCTGAAATTTTCTGCTTGGCTAACTTGCCCTTCAACAGTGTCTCGACTGCCAGTCTCGTATATTGAAGACCTCGGGGGTCTCCTGTCAGGACGTGCTCAATCTTCCCGCCGTCTGTCTCGACGAAGACCTGGGGTATCAGGTAGTCGGGCGTCCAGTCGCCGTACTTCTTCACAAGCTCGTCCGCCGTCTTGACATCGTCTGTATCGATGTCGTGCAGGATGCAAGACACCCCTAGCTCCTTCGCGGCGCGCTGCATCGGCTCCACGGTGGCGGGGACACAATGCGGGCACCAGTCTGCATAGACCACGTGGATGGCTCTCAGCACGAACGGTCAAAAGTCCGCGGATGCGTATAAACCGTAGCCCGGTCGTCAGCCTTCGTCGATCCGCATCATAGACACGAACCTCCGGAACTCTTCCTCTGTCACCCACTCGACCCTCAGATATTCGATTATCTCCTCCTTGTCCATCCCTATCCTCCGCGCTTCATCGACGGCCGCCTGATAGGCCTCTATCTCGGTGGGCCTCTCGAAGTACGCATACCTCCTGTCGTAGAGCTCCTTGCCCTCCCTGAACTGCTTAACGTGGGTCAGTTCGTGTATCACGTCAAGGTAGAGGTGCCTCTCGTGACCGGCCTTGAGGTACTCCGGGTTGATTATGATGTTCCCGGTCTCACCGTCGACCCGAAGATAGCCACGTGGCGAGTCCAAAGAGATTTTGAGTTTTGCGATGACCGCATCTGTGTCAGGGCCGAAGAGCCGCCTGACCGCCTCGATGGCCTCGAATCCTGAGAAGACTTCGGCGAACGGCTTCGTCGTCCCCGCGGTCGCGCCCCTGTCCATCATGACGCCGAAGGCCTCTCCGGAGGGCAGGTCGTGCTCCACGAGAGCCTTCTTGGGCCGGCGCGCGAACAAGCTCTTGGTATAGGCCCGCTTGAAACCTTGTTTGAGGTAGAAGCCCTCCACGGCATCCGAGGCCATGGTCTGCAGGATCAGCCGCCTGCCTTCGCTTTCCGCAAGCCCGCGCATCGTCTTCAGCATCATGGCGCCGACGCCCTTTCCTCTGAAACGCGGGTCCGTTCCGATGCAGTAGGCCCCAGCGACGCCCCCCGCCGTCCTATGCATGGCCGCACATCCAACAGCAGTCTGCCCGATTCTCGCCAAGACGACGCTGACCTTCTTGTCTTTGACGACCTTTCGCATGATTCTGTTTACCTCTCCGTTCAGTCTTTGGTCGCCGTAGAAGGCCTGAAGGTAGGTCCTCGTCCACTCTTGCAGCTCCTTCCCCTTCGAGCGGGAGCCCACAAGGGTCACATCGACCTCGGGATTCGCGGCGGACTTGCTCTTGGCCTGAGGTGGGCTCTCCATTACCAGCATCCTGTCGCCGACCACATAGCCTCTCGAGGAAAGGGATGCGCGCAGCCTATCCCAAGGGCGCCCTTCCTCCACCACGATGCAAGGCGCTCGCCGCTTCCTCTTCACGAACTCTTTCTCAATCGCCTCGACGACCAGCTCGGGGCCCCTCTCCACCCCGAGGAAGCCGCTCCGGTTGTAGAATTGCTCCTCGAATGTATCCGAGAAAATCACGTAGCAGTTCTTCGAGATCCATACCGTGTCATCAACCCAGTTCGCCCACCAGGTCGCCTCGTTGAGCTCGTATTCCCTAGTCTCACGACTTGGCAAGGAAGTCCACTCCCAATACATCTGAGGCGATACGGACGGCCGAATGCCTCAAGCCGGCGTTCGACGAGCTCCTTCCGATTAGCTCGTCCTCAACCCATTCTATGGCCTTTGGAGTGTCGAGGTCGTCGCCCATTGCCGAGTAGAACGGGGAGAGCAACCTCCGCAGCTCCTCGGCGGGGGGGTTACCGGTCTTGCCGATCGTCCGCCCAGCGAGGGCCTTCAGCTTTCCTGCCTTGGCCACCGCCCGAGCGTATTTTCTGCTCGCGCTCTTCAGCTGCGGAAGGCTGAACTCCACATCGTCCCTGTAATGCCACGAGAGCAGGTAGTACCTGAGCTCGTCGGCGCTGTATTCCCGCAGGAGCTCCCTGACAAGGAGCGTGTTCCCTGCGGACTTCGACATCTTCCGCCCGCTCAGGTTGACCAGCCCGGTGTGGACCCAGTATCTCACCAGCGGCTTGATGCCTGTCAACGACTCCCCCTGCGCGAGCTCCGCTTCGTGGTGCGGGTAGATCAGCTCGTACGCCCCGCCGTGGATGTCGTACTGCGGCCCGAAGTTCGTCAAGGTCACCGCCGTGTCCTCGATGTGCCAGCCCGGGGACCCCCTCCCCCACGGGCTGTCCCACTTCCCCTCCTCGAGGACGACAGGCCGCCACAACGCGAAGTCCAGGAGGTTCTTCTTGTTCGGGGTGAGCTCCAGTGGCCTCAGCGACAGCTCGCTCTTGGACTGGTGAGAGAGCCTCCCGTAGTCTGGGTACTTGGAAGTGTCAAAGTACACGACGCCGTCTGCCTGGTACGCGTATCCCGTCTCGACCAGGATGGAAATCTGGTCGATCATCACTGGGATGTAGTTGGAGACGCGCTCGAAGCTGGTCACCGAGTTCACGTTCAGGCCGCGCAGGTCCTCGAGGAAAGACGCCGTGTACTTCTGGACGACCTCGCTCGTTTTCGCTCCCTCTCTCTTGGCGGCCTCAGTTATCCTGTCATCCACGTCCGTGATGTTGACCAGGAAGTCGATGCGGAGGCCGAGGTGGGTGAGGTACCGAGCCAGGACGTCGTAGAAGACATACGTTCGGGCATGCCCCACGTGGATGAAGCTCTGGACTGTCGGGCCGCAGGCGAACATGCGGAGGGCCTCCCCCGGCACCACCTTCAACGGCTCCTTCTTCTGGCTCATCGTGTTGAAGAGCACAAGCCCGCCCTCCCTCACGCCGTCACTCTCTCCCAGGAAGTCACTGCAGGTCCGCCTTGGACGGCGAACCCGGCTTGTATGTTAGCCTTTTTTCGGAAGCGCAAGTCTCATATGCCGTGCGTCGGGCTCTCGGAGTCGGTCGCCCAGGGCAGTTGTTCTTCGAGAAGAGCGTGAACTCGTTCCCCAAGCTCATGGAGGAGGTGGACCTGCTCGACCTCGACAGCGGCATCAGGACCTTCGGCGACTACGAGGGTAGGAAGAGGCAGTTCGTCTTCGTCACGAGGTCGCCCCATGACAGCTACACCCTGATGGTCTACGGGAAGAAAGCCCATGCGAACAACCCTGTCCCAGGCGAACGACTGCTCGTAAAGGAGTTCCAGAGGAAAGAAGAACTTAGCGAGTTCATGAAGAGCCTGCTGTCAAGGCCCGTACGGGCATTCGTCTACTAGATTCTAGAACGCCGACCTGGGACCTCCTAAGGACTCGCTGGAGGTTGTGGTGGTGCGAGAGGTGGGATTCGAACCCACGAACGCCTAAACGAGCGGATTTCTCCTTGCGTCGCTGTAGGCCCTGGAGCGACATCTGATCTTGAGTATCGGCGCCGAATCGGCCCCGCCGCCGTTGACCAGGCTTAGCTACTCTCGCAAGAATTCGAGGTCTGCATGCAGTCAAAAAGCCTTTCGTCTCGCCCAGGCCAACCCGCAATTGATTCCGGAGCGCCTGCTGGGCATGTGGTTCCATATCCTACGTGCCATAGCCTTATAGCAGTCGTCGTCGAAAACCACACATTGCATGGAGGAGATTGCGATGGAGAGAGACGACTTCTCGTGGATGATAGGAGGGGCGCAAGGGAGTGGAGTGGACACCCCAGCCAGCATCTTCGCAAAGGCTGTCGCCACGGCCGGCTTCTACGTCTACGGCACCAGAGAGTACTACTC
>JBGPFY010000004.1:0-14584 GCA_041483615.1 Nitrososphaeria archaeon
AGACGGTGAGGTGCTCGTGCTGCCCCGACTCGGCGAACCGGATCCCGGAGCTCGACTGGAACGTGTGCGAGAGGCGGAAGGAGGGGATAGTCCCGAAGGCGGTGAAGATCATAGTGGAAAAGAGGCTGAAGTACAAGAGGCTGGAGCAGGTCACCAAGGGCGAGGAGAGGGCGCGCTACGAGTCCCGGAGGAACGCGCTGAAGTGGGTGGGCGTGGCGACGTTCGGCTACCTCGGCTTCAACAACGCGAAGTTCGGGCGCATCGACGCGCACATCGGGGTCTGCGCTTGGGACAGGAAGGTGCTCGTCGACGCGGCCAGGGTGGCCGAGAGGAGGGGCTTCAAGGTGATGCACGGCATCGTGGACTCCCTCTGGCTCAAGAAGGAGGGGGCGGGCAAGGATGACTACAAGAAGCTCGCGAGAGAGATAGAGGCGGAGACGAAGTTCGCGATCTCCTTCGAGGGCATCTACAAGTGGATTGCGTTCCTCCCCTCGAAGGTGAACGCCGGGGTCCCGGTCCTCAATCAGTATTTCGGCGCGTATAGAGAAGGAGGGCTCAAGGTCCGCGGGATAGAGGCGAGGCGGCACGACACGCCGGCGTTCTTCTCAAAATGCCAGCTGGAGATTCTCGAGTTGCTCGCCGAGGCAGAGACCGTCGAGGAGGCGGCCGCGATGGTCGGGAACTGCATCGGCATCTTCCTCACGTATGCGAAGTCGCTCCTCGAGCACCGTGCTCCCATAGAGGGGCTCGTTTTCACGAGGAACCTCTCGAAGAAGCCCGGGGAGTACGCGAACCGGTCGCTGACGTCTTCCGTCGCGGACCAACTGGTGCGGGAAGGCGTGGAGCTGCACGCCGGGGAGACAGTGCAATACGTGATAACAGACTACGAGTCCAAGTCGGCAGGCAAGAGGGCGGTAGCGTTCGACCTCGTTGACAAGAAGACGGTCTACGACGCGAAGAGATACGTGGAGCTGCTCGCGGAGGCGTGCTCGACCGTCCTCAAACCTTTTCGGGAAGACTGTGGCCCTGACGGGTTGATGCAAGTCGTCAACAAAGAGATTCTCCACGCAGAAGTTTTAATATGATTTTGAGCCTCGGACAATTTGCGGCATGAGCGGACAAGGTGGTTTTGGACCTAGTTTCCAAGTCGCAAGTTCCAAGCTCTACGGGGCGGAGTATGCCGCAATCACGGTGACAATTCTCGCCTACCTGGTCTACAGGTGGGCCTACCTGGGAGGACTGGACTGGGGATCAACGGTATTTTGGATAGTTTTCCCAGACCTGGTCGCGTTCATACCTATCGGACTCTCCTCGAAAAGGAGAGCGTGGCCCGCGTGGGGGAGCTACCTCTACAACATATTCCACAATGTTCTGACATGGGGCCTGGCCTCCGCTGTGATGTGGTTCGTCCTCGGAACCCCCTACTGGCCCATCATTGGATGGGTGGGGCACATAACCGCAGACAGGGCGATGGGATACGGTTTGCGCTCGAACGCCGGGCGGTCAGAGTAGCGGCTCAGAGCGCTAACTGGGCGGCGGGGTCGGGACCACGTATAGGTAGATCGAGTGGGGCTTCTTCCAGCCCTTCGGGATGACCTCGATCTCCTTCGTGGCCTTCCAATCCGGGATCGGGTAGTCGAAGTTCACGATCCTTACCCCGGGCCTCAGCTCCTTCACGAACTTCGGGGTAAGGAGGTTCAGGGTGTAGCTCGAAAGATACGTGCAGAGGACGTCCACCGTCCGCAGGCTCACCTTCTTGAAGTTGCGGCAGGTTATCTTGGCCTGATTGGACAGCCCCAGCTCCTTGATCCTCCGGCGAGACGCCTTCACCAAGCGCCTCCGGGTCTCCACTCCCACCGCTTTGGCACGAAAGTCCCTGGCTGCCGTTATCACGATCCTGGCGTCGCCCGAGCCAAGGTCGAAGACAGTCTCGCCCGGCTTCACGGAGGCGAAGGAGAGCATCGTCGGTATGATGTCTTCGGGGGTCGGGACGTGGGGCTCGGTGTAATTCATTCGCGCCAATCAATTTTTTGCCGTAGTTAAGCATCGGGGGTGGTCTCGAGGTGGAGAAGGCCAGGGCAACCAGCCGCTTCCAAGCGCTGATTGCAGCAGCCTACCTGATTCCCGTGGGTGCAGCGCTCCTCCATTGGCTGGGCAGGACGCACGAATCACCTTAAGACGTTCCCCGACAAAGCGCTAGGCGAGCTTGACTGTGGAAGAACCGCCAAGGTGGGAGTCTGTCTCATGGGGTGAGACCACTTGGACAGACGTGACCAACCCGTCTACGAAGGAGACCGACCTGTTGGGAAAGAAGTATTCTTTTCATCAGTTGAATCTAGAGGACTGTCTGTCCAAGCGACAACTGACCAAGGTCGAGGACCATGAATCCTACATTTTCGCCCTCTTGCATTTCCCCAGCCTCGTACGTGAAAGGATAGTGGTTCAGAATCAGCTCTCGATCTTCCTGGGAAATGGGTTTGTCGTGAGCCTTCACGGGATGGACCTTGCGCTGCTGAGCGAGATGGAGCAGGCGGCCAAGAATGATGAGTCGCTGCAATCCGACTGGATGAGATCACCAGCGCATCTGGCGTACAGGATAATCGACAAGCTCGTGGACGGGATATTTCCGCTGTTGGACAGGATAAGAGAAGAGCTTGACGCGATAGAGGATGAGGTGTTTGACGGGCGGGTGTCGTCGGCAGGTAGTATCAACCGGCTTAGGAGGGAGATAGCGGACTTGAGGCGCATCATCTCCCCTTTGAGGAGATCGGTCGCCGATCTGGCAGCGAGGATTTCAAAGTTCACTGAAGAGAACCTTGACCTCTATTTCTCGGACGTCAAGGACCATATCGAGAAGGTGTGGGAGACCCTCGAGGAGATGAAGGAGACCATCGAGATCTACAAAGATTCGGATTTCATACTTAGTACCGAGAAGACCAACAGGGTGCTCTCTGTCCTCACCATAGTCTTCACATTCTCCATCCCAGTCACGATCGTCGCTTCGATATACGGGATGAACGTCCCGCTCCCAGGCGGCATCGGAGAAGGCCCGCCGACGGCCTTGGGGCCATTCACATCATTCATCATCCTCATCTTCGCGATGCTCGTTCCAGCGTTGTTGATGGCGTGGTACTTCAGGCGCTCCGGGTGGCTGTGGACGCCAGACTCGTCCTAGGCCAGAACGCAATCCTCGCGACCTTATTGAAGTTGGGGCGGGTAATCGCTACCCTCTGGAAGGGTTAATCTACAGGCATTACTACTGGTCAGTGGTAATGAGCAACAGGCACGGCACTCCAGATTCGAAGTCCGGGATCGCGTGCGACAACACCGGACTGATCACGTCCTATGGGATCGGGGCTTCGAAGCTCTTCGGATACAGCGCGGCCGAGGTCGTCGGGAAGCAGAGGGTGACCATATTTCACCCGCCTGAGGCGGTGCAGACTCTGGTCCCCAGGCTTCTCAAGACCGCGGCCGAGACAGGAAAATTCGAGGAGCAGGTCACGTTGGTCAGAAAGGACGGGTCGAAGTTCCTTGCCCTCCTGACGGTCCGACCGCTGAAGAGTGGGAAGGAGATCACCGGCTACATGGGACTGACGAGGCCAATTAGGAATCTCTAGACGGGCGGCCTGCAGATGCCCCCTCCGGTCTGGGTGCGCGAACTCAGGGCGCCGTTCCTGTTACTTCCGGTCATCTTCGTCCCCGTGGGGTTGGCGATTGCGTGGTCGCAAGGCCATTTCAACCCGCTTTACGCAATCCTGACCATCGCGGGCGTCGTCAGCATGCACGCCAGCGTCAACGTCCTGAACGACTATTTTGACTTCAAGAGCGGAATCGACCTTGCGACCACGCCCACCCCATTCAGCGGAGGGAGCACGATTCTTCCGCGCAGCCTCATGACCGCGGGCAGCGTGCTCACCATGGGCGTCGTGTTTCTCGGCCTTGGGGTTGCCATCGGGCTCTACTTCGTCTATCGATTCGCCTTCGACCCTCTCCTCATCGCCCTGGTTGCGATCGCCGCGCTGTCCGTGGTCACCTACACGTCCGTGACTTCTAAGCTGGGGATAGGAGAGCTCGTCACAGGCCTGAACTTTGGCCCGCTGCTCGTCCTCGGAACCTACTACGTGCAGACCGGGACCGTTGCGGTGGAGCCGATCATAGTAGGGCTTCCGCTTGGAATCCTCACAGCGGGGATCCTCTACGTCAACGAGTTCCCTGACACCGACGCCGACAAGAGCAAGGGGCGCAACCAACTGGTCGCGCGGTGGGGGAAGGCCAGGGCCGTAGGCCGATTCCAACTGCTCATCGCGGCAGCCTACCTGATCCCCGTTGTCGCCATGCTTGCTGGCGCGGTCAGTCCAGCGGCCCTATTTGTCCTGGTCACTGCTCCGAAGGCCTGGACGACAGCCAAGCTTCTCAGTCTGAATTACGACAAAGTGATGGAGCTCATCCCGGGAATGGCGTCCATGGTGATGACCACGCTGTTCTCGGGTCTGGCCCTCCTCGCTGGCTACATCCTTCTTGGGTTGGTCGGGTTCCTATGATTTCATGTAACTGAAATCGATTGCCAGCCAAATCATATCGGCGACGACCATGATGACTCCCAACGCCAGCCAGACCCAAGGTGTAGCTGGTGTAGGTCCAGTACAGGTCGGCGACGAGAATCACCAGTCCCATTTATCACCGCAATCCACGACTTGATGTTGGTCAACCTCTGCCGCCCCCGAGACCGCGCAAGCGGCTCGCCGATAAAAGCACATGCTTGTCTCGCGTCCGCAGCCTACATTCGACCGATGACGACGAGTTACTTGCTTCTCGAACGAGGGGGTGCTCTCGTAGTCTCCGGCGAGGTCTCGCTTTCTACGACTCCGGCTACGAGCCTTTCCCGTTAAATCGTTGAGAGGCATTTTCGTATGTAACGTGGTGCATAAATACCAATTCGGTAACACCGTATATGATGCAAAGAAAAAGAATGTTTGCTACGGCCGCGCTGCTGACTGCTCTTCTTGCCGTTCCTGTAGCGCTGGCTCCTGTCTTCGCGACGTCGGACACCGTGTCCGGATTCTGGGTAATAACGCAAGCGGCAACCCAGTCCAACGGACAGGCCGATGATGTCGTGGCGTGTGGCTCACTCAGCTTCGATAACATCACGCCAATTAGCGATAGCCAGTACTCGGCTACCCTCTCGTTCAGCCTGACCTACCCAGACGCTGGCACCTTTTCAACACTTGGGCTGGTGATTCCGGGCATCAATGCAGCTTCCGAACCGATCGGCATCCAGACCTCGTCGCCGGTTCCGGGCGCGCTCTTCTTCGGTTTCGCGGGATCCGATCCCGTCAATCTCCGCGGGTCGTTGACCTCGCCGTCGAGCGTCCCGCACCCATCGATTGACCCGAGCACGGTAGGATGCCAATCGTTTCTGTCGCCAGAGTTCGTCGGTTTGGTGCACCTTCCAGGCCAGGGGACAGAGGGTATGACAATCTACGGAGACCCGTTTTCACTCGGGTAATGACCTGGTTCTGGTCGCTCCAACGGACAAACACTGTGGCGCCGGACAGCCGATATGCGCCGATTGACGAATGAGCCCGTGAGAGGCAAAAGGGCGACCGGCCAGGACGGAGACGCCCGCACCGCGACGAGGGGCTTCCCTTCTGCGTGGCGTCCGAGGCAATAGCGTAAGATAGCCTGGCAGTCCGGACGCGCTAGGGCCGACCGAGCACGATGGTCCAGCGCCATCGTCATATATGGCGAGTCGCCGCGATTCGATTATGGGCTACAAAGTACAGGTCGTCTTTGATTGCCGGGACCCTGCAGGACTATCGAAATTCTATGCCGAGGCGCTCGTCTACAAGCAGCAGAGCCCTCCGAACGGGTTCAGGTCGTGGGACGAGGCCCTGAAGGCGATGGGCGTTCCCGAGGAGGAGTTGAACTCCGCCAGCGCGATCGTCGATCCTGAAGGGAAAGGGCCGCGGATTTACTTCCAGCAGATGGACACGCCCAAGTTTGGGAAGAATCGTGTCCACATCGACATTAACGCCAGCGGGGGGTCACGGGTGCCGATTCAGGAGCGGAAGGGACAGGTCCGAGCGGCGGTGGAGCGCTTGGTCGGGCTGGGGGCGACGGAGCAGCAGGAGTGGGAGGAGCGGGGCGACTATTGGGTCGTCATGCTGGACCCGGAAGGCAACGAATTCTGCGTCCAGTAGAGTCGCACGCTCATGGAAGACGAGGGAACCGAGAGACCGTCAATGGAATGTGGAGCGTCCTAACAATCATGGACTGAACCGGATCTCAATCGAGCGGTGGACTTAGCTCCTTGCCTGAGATTCCATCAATCCATATCGTTCTCACTTTACGCCCTAACGCAAGTTCAACGCGATAGGTCGGATAATAGAAGGTTCTGAAGCTGACCAGGTCCGACCCGTCTACCAAGACTCTGACAATCTCTCTGACATCTTGCTCCCTCACGCTTAGCTCGATTTCCCGACTGCCAGATGTGTCCACCGGCACTAGCTGAAACGACCGCTCGGTCAAACCAATTTCTGGAATGTGGATGAGTCTCCGAAACGACTTCGTTCTTCCGGACACGACCGAGCTAACTGCATGCTTGTCTTCCAAAGTCTTGAGAATCCTACGAGTGGATTCTTCAGAGATGCCCAAGTCTGCAGCTACGTCCATGGCCGTCGGGCCGTTGGTGGCAGGTAAAGTCTTCAGCGCTGAAATCTCACCCCCCTTCAACCCAAGCAGGTTTCTGAAGCCGTCACCGAATTCCAGATGGTCAGAGATTATGGCGCTCTTGCCTTTGATTCCGTCTATCACGAAGAACTTGGTCTCATATCTATTCTTGAGCAGTCCACCTCGCATGCGTATCCCAATCTCCACAAGAGGAAGAAAGAAGAGGGCAACTCCAGCGGTCGATTCCTCCTTTCCGAAAAGGATGAAGCTCTTCTCCTTTTTCACCAGATTTGGAATGTCTTGTGGTTTGAAGGAGGGTGCGAAACCAATTCTAATCGGCGTGGGCTTCGAGGACGTGACTCTGGCAAGAAGCTCCGAGGGTGCGAAACCGACTCCGATAGGCGTCGGCTTCGAGGACAAGACTCTGGCAAGAAGCTCTGGCCGCGGCTTGGCAATTTTTTCCGCCAGCTTGGGGGTTATTCCACCATGCCGTGTTTCACGTGCCCTTATCTTGACCAGCGTTGGGACTGGCGAAAAGCCCCCCATGACGTAAAAGTTCCCTGTTTGAAGTGAGGTCAATTCTTTTGGTTGCCCGCGGCTTGGGAAGAACTGAGAGACCGACTGAAGGTCGTTCCTGATTACCAGTTTTCCGATTAGCTGGTTGGCACATTGACTCAAGACGCTCTTGTCCACCTCGGCAGGCCTTTGAGTGCAGAGCATGAGGCCTAGCCCTCTTTTCCTTCCTCTCCTAGCCACCTCGTCAATTATCTGAAGCTTCTCCCCCACTTGCGGCGCGAACCTATCCGCCTCCTCCAAGATGAGGAGATAGGGCGTCCTTCTCTTGGAAACTTCCTCATAGAGCCCTCGCAGCAACTGGTCTATCTTCTGTCTCGCGTCTTTCGTCTCGGATACATCCAGGATGAGAGGAGGGCTGTCGGGCGCAATCGTCGCCAGTTCGTGAAGGTCAGTCCTGTCCCAGTTGAGATCACACTGTTCGTCCTCTCCGACCCAAAAAGCCTCGTATCTTTCCTTTAGTCCGGAGTACTCGCCCTCGATGTCAATTACGGCGAAAGGGACGTTGCTCTTGCAAAGCTCCTCGCAAATCACGCCAACAGCATAGCTCTTCCCACTCCCGGAAGTGCCAACGACGCAAGTTCTTCCTGTCACTATTAGGTCGGCGTCGACGGTAAACGGTTTCTCCTGAACCCAGCCGATATTCAGCAGATGCAACACCGTCAGGGACAGAAAGAGCGCGAGTTGTATTAAGCTTGATTCGGGGAGGCGAAAATCGAATGCCCGTTGTGCGGACTCACGCCTGCGCTCTCGCTAAACGATGAAATGGTGCGGGAGGTGGGATTCGAACCCACGAACCCCTAAGGGATTGGAGCCTCAGTCCAACGCCGTTGGCCATGCTGGGCGACTCCCGCGCAAGTGCGGCTGGCTCTTTGAGGCCCTAAAATGCTTTCCAGAAAGCGCCGGACATATCTCTCACGATGGAGGCTTGCTCGTCGGCTGATTCTCAAGAGTGGGGTTCGTATCTACATCTTATTTGTCGCCTTGTCGACTTGGTAGCTCAGGAATTGGTCGAATTTGGACAAAGGCAGCTACCCGATTCTTGTAATCGGAGCCGCCCTGATAGGGGCGGCGATAGCCGTGGCCCTCTCAGCCTCGGGCATGACCGGTCCGGCCCTCGACGGCGGGATAGGTTTCGGCGTCACGCTCTGGCTTTTTACGTGGGGTAACTTCAGAAGCCGGGAGAGACTGCCCAAGGGCTGGTGAGTGAAGCCTCTCCTCCGGGCGTCTGCCGCTTGCGTCGCGCCTAAGCTGAGATGGCCTCTAGCCCGCACTCGTGGTCCTGGTCGGAGGTCGCGCCGCTGACGCCGACCGCCCCCAAGATCTCGTCGCCTTTTTTGGCGAGCACCCCTCCGGGGAGTAGGACTACCCTGTTCCCGCTGGCCTGTGTGAGGCCGAGGCCGGCCGCGGGCCGGTCCTTCATCCGCTCCGCCATCTCCTTCGAGTGGCCCTTGAACGCGACCGCCGTGTAGGCCTTCCCTCTAGCGATGTCGGGGGAAAGAATCCCCGCCCCGTCCATCCTCGCGAGGGCGACCGGGTTCCCTCCAGCGTCCACGACGACGACGGACACCTTCACGCCGAGCTGCGTCGCTTTCGCGCGCGCCTTCTTTATCCACGCTTCAGCCTGCTCCAAGGTTAGGTTCGCCATGTCTGTGCCCTGTCATCCCCAGGCGGCCTCGATTATATAGTGATGAGGTGGAATCCGGGACGTGTCGAGGACCAGCGTCGTCACCGATGTCGGCGTCTATGAAGCGGACGCTGACTGGGCCAAGGTCCCCGAAGGCTGGTCTTTTCGAGAGGTGGCGGGAGTGGCCACGGACTCTCGCTCCCGGGTGTACGTCTTCAGCAGGAGCAAGCACCCCATGATGGTCTTCGACGGCGACGGCGACTTCCTCGCCTCGTGGGGGGAGGGCGTCTTCACCAAGCCCCACAACGTCCGCGTTTCGCCAGATGGCTACGTCTACTGCTCCGACCTGCTGGACCACACCGTGCGCAAGTTCACTCCAGAAGGAAAGCTATTGCTTACCCTTGGGTCCATCAACGTCTCCTCGGAAACTGGAGGGGATGGGAAGGATTCCAAGATCAAGCGGTCTGCAGGCCCCTTCAACGGGCCTACAGACGTCGCGTTCGGCCCCTCAGGGGAGCTTTACGTTTCCGACGGCTACGCCAACGCCCGCGTCCACAAGTTCGCCTCTAGCGGCCGCCTCCTCTCGTCGTGGGGCGCCCCCGGGAATGGGCCAGGGGAGTTCAACCTGCCGCACGGCGCGCTGATAGAGGGGGGCAAGACGCTATACGTCGCGGACAGGGAGAACAACAGGATACAGGTCTTCACCTTAAAGGGCGAGTTCGTCGCGCAATGGACCGATTTCGCTGGACCTACGGGGATCTCCGCAGGCGTGGATGGGAGCCTGGCCATCTGCGAGTTCGGGTACGACCCCGCCATTCCCACTCGTTACTCGGTCCCCGCGCATGGCAGGAGGATCCTTCCGAGGGTGACGGTGCGTTCGCAAGACGGGGAGCTGCTGGCGAAGATAGAGGGGGAGGACAAGTGCGCCTCGGGGAGTTTCTTCGCCCCCCACTCGATATGCGTCGACCGGAGGGGAGACATCTACGTCGCGGAGGTCCAGATCACGCGGCGCGCCCCAGCGGCCTGCCATACTCTGCAGAAGTTCGTGAGGCGATAGGCTGAGGCCTCCCGATGTTTAAAAACGACGGAAATCCGGGACCGGGACAAGTGCCGGCGTAGCTCAGCCTGGTAGAGCATACCACTCTTGTGGGCTCAGCTGTCTCGTAAGCAGAGGGTCGCGCGCTCAAATTCCGCGAAAGCGGATGGGAATCGCGCCGCCGGCTCTTACTCATTCCCCGTTGCTATGGGTCGATTTGGCAGGGCCGAGGCTGATGTAGGGGGCCATAGAGCGGAGGACCTTGCCCTCCGCCTTCCGGAGGTGCTCCTCGTATGTCGTCCTCGGCAGTCTGAGCTTGCTCGCCATCTCCTCCGTGGTCACCTTCTTCGGGACCTGGTAGTATCCGTTCTCGAGCGCGAAGACCAGCGCCTGCACCTGCTTCCTCGTGAGCCCGCCGAAGAGAGCGCTCGTGGAGACCAGCATGGTCTCCTTGACCGCCCCGGATGGCATCGCGCGCCGCGAGATTATCTCGACCTTGCAATAGGGCTCGAGCGTCGCGAAAACCTTCCGCATGTCGCTATCGCTGAAGGAGATTAGCCGATAGTATTCCCAGCCTCCCCTGTATATCGTGGGCTGGAGCTCGAGGCAGTTGTTCTTCTCGAAGACCGGGCTGACCGGGGCGGGGACGTTCTCGCACCCGCAGTGCTGGACGACGATCTGGACGTTGCGGTTGCTGTTCGACTTGCGCAGGATCTTCGTCTTCAGCGCCTTCTCGACTGACTTGAGGTCCTTTTGAAGTTGGTCGAAGGCCTCGGGGTCGTCGGCCGAAATCTCCATGACGTCGGTTTCGGAGTTGCACCAGGAAGATATTATCAGTTCGGGGTGCTGCCTCGAGAGGTCGTTGAACGGGCAGTCGTGCTGCAACCTGAAGGCCGTCTCGTATAGTGTCATCTCGGCAGATGGGGCGCGCCTCGGGTATAAGTGCAGTGCCGTCGTGCGACGGCACTCATTCGAGGAATTCCGCTTCTCCGAAAACCCGTCGTAGGCCGGCACCAAAGATAAGCCGGCCGCATAGATTGGAATGCCCTAGGTGACGGATGATTGGAAACGACAAACGGAAGACTTGAACTCGTGGTCAGCAGTAAGAAGGCTCTGGCTAGAATCGAGAGGTACGACGCCTCATTCAGGACGGCCGACGGGCTGCTTCATGTCAGCAGAAGGACGATGAGAATCTACGATTACGTCCTCGACGAGGCGCAGACGTCGGCCTTGAGGGAGGCTAGAGAGTTGGCGGGAAGGTCAGGACTTGGCCTTGAGGTGACCGATCTCTCGCGACAGAACGTGTTCAGGCGGATGCTGAATTTCGGGCTCCACAAGAACTACCTCGCTGTCCGCGTTGAAAGCGGTTCGCCGCTAGGCCCGAGGCTGGCTTCGAGGGAGCCTCAGCAAAATCGCGAGGGCGTTACGCCGCTGGTCGCCCAGCCTTGAAGTCTCCCTCGAGGGCCTCTCTGTAAGTCTTCCAGTGCTTCTTCCCGTCGGCCTCCCACTCCTCCTTGTCCTCGACCTCTTTCGGGCCGTCGTAGGTCACTACGAACTTCATGTCGAGCCGCGTCTTCGATTTTCCTAGGGATGTCAGCTTGTAGTCGCCGACTTCCCTCCCGTCCCCGCAGGTGTCGAGGTGCCACCCATTCGGCGGATAGAGCCAAACGGCCCTGACACCCTCTTGGAAGCCTTTGCCATCCTTGTAGCGGACGCGCCAGATTACCCGCTCCGCGCTCTTCTCGATTATCTTCCTTTCCGTCTTGGAACCAAGATACTTTTTTGGGTCATCTTCGCGAAAGTCAGTGCACCAGGCGAAGACGTATTCCTGAGGTGCGTTGAAGGTCGTAGTTATCCGATAGGTCTGATTGACCGGCTTTGCCATCTCTCGTTCCGAGGAGAGCGGGGGGGCCATTCGAGTTAAGCGTTTCCCGAACGCTGAAAACTTAAGTGAGCACAACGTCAGAGTCAAAGTCGTGCCAAGGTAGCTCAGCCTGACTCGACTCTCGAGGGCTATGGAGAGCACTCGGCTGAAGACCGAGAACAACCGTCTAAGGGGCTGTTGTCGGGATCTGTCGCAGGTTCAAATCCTGCCCTTGGCACACTTTCTTGTGTTCAAAGTGTAGGCCATATGGTCCGAAGCCTCTTCCATGAAGCAAGTTTACACCCGCCCAGAAGACTGCGGCTGTCCGGAGGTGCAGGGGCCCGAGGTTTAGAAGCGTCAGAGACGAAGCAAGGACTCGAGTAGGTTGCTTCCTTTTTAGGCAGCAGATTCCGCAGAAGCCGGAGCCTGAGCATGAGCACTGAAGCAAAGGTTTCTGGACGCGCTTTCCTCACTGCGAACGTTCTCGCGCTGAGCATCGTGAGCCTACTTGCGGATTTCAGCACGGAGATGATACAGCCCATCCTCCCTTTGTTCCTTGTAGGAGTCCTTGGGGCGAGTTATGCGGTGGTCGGCGTCATCTTTGGTAGCGCTGATTCGGTCGTGAGCATAGTCAAAGTCTTCTCAGGGTGGTACTCGGACAGGGTCGGAAGAAGGAAGCCGTTTACGGTTGGAGGGTACGCCCCGACCGCGTTCCTCAAACCCCTCCTCTATTTTGTTCAGAGCCCCCTGCAGGTCTTCGCCATCTGGCTCTCGGACAGGTTCGGGAAGGGGGTTAGGGGCGCTCCAAGGGACGCGCTGATTGCGAGCTCCGTAGACAAGAAGGACCTAGGGAAGGCATTCGGATTCCATCGGGCCCTCGACACGACGGGCGCCGTGATAGGCTCTTTCTTCGGGTTCGTCTTCGTCACGGTGATTGCGGGGAACGTGTCTCAGGTCTACAGGACGATCTTCGTTATTTCTTCCATCCCGGCGATAGTCTCTGTCGTAGTGGGCCAAGCATTCGTGCACGAGACTTCAGGGAACAAGGCGTCCATGGGTAGCGAGCAGAAGGCAAAACTCTTCGGGGGTTTCGGCTCGTTCAACCCACGACTTCGTGTCTTCCTCCTAGTATCCTCGATCTTCGCTCTTTCTAACTTCAACCTCGCTTTCTTCATTCTTAGGGCGAGCAGCGAGGGCATCAGCAGCGCAGTCATCCTGCTGCTCTATACGCTCCTCAACGTGGCATACGCGGGAGTCTCATACCCGTTCGGCGTGGTCGCCGACAAGCTTGGGAGGCAGAACGTCGTGATGATGGGGTACGTCGCTTTCGTCATCACGGCTCTGGGCTTTGCCATACTACCCGGCTCGCTGGTGAACTCTATATTGCTCTTCGTGCTTTATGGGATTTACATGGGCATCTCCGACGGCTCGCAGAAGTCATACGTCTCGGAGATAGCAGACCCTGCTTACAGGGGGACGGCTCTCGGGACGGTGGCGACTCTGACAGGCCTGATCATGCTCCCGTCGAGTATCCTTGCGGGAGCATTATGGGACATCTACGGCCCCTCGGTCACCTTCGAGTTTGGCGCAGGCGCCGCTCTAGTCGCCCTGGCTCTCTTTGCCGTCAGCGAAGCGATTAGGCGTAGAAGGCCTGGGCTCGGCTAATCCCCGAAATAATTGTGGAAGATTTGCCCCAAGATTTGGACATGCGTTCACACGTTCTTATTCTGCCCTTGGCACCTAATCTTGCGCAAGTCTGCTGCTGGATTTCAAGTCGCAAAGCGCTGGCCCCCGTAGCCGTGGAAGACTTCCACCCTCCCGTCCGCATCGGGGACGCCGGAGTTGGACAGCAGGTTCGGCATCGCCGCGACCATACTCGGCTTGCCGCATACGTGATAGACCGGCTCGTCGAGCCCTCGTGTGGCCTCGTGAAGGTGTCGAGCGCCTCCTCTATGCCTACGTCGACAGCACGCTTTACAGTGTCTGATTCCTAAGGAAGGAAAGTATTGGGAAACCTAGCTTTTCGATCTATTATTTTCCCGCTGAGCGGACTTGCGGAGTCGGTTTAGTTCGGCAATCTTTTCCTTGTATTCCTTTTTCTTCTTCTTGTTTCCTTGCACGCGCGCTTGGTCGTATAGCTTCCTCAGTTTCTCTTCTTCTGACGCGTCATCGGACAACTTCGGAGATGTAGCCATGGCAACATAATTATGTCTTTCAGACATGGCCGCAAAACCACCCGCTGAAGATAAGTTATCGGAGCAATCCCAGTTTCACTTATATACTATATATAGTGTCGAATCTTCACGCCTCCGTAATGCCCCAAACGAAGGCGATAGTAAGCATCGAGAACGTTGTCGCTTCTGCCTCGATAAATCAGAGGGTCGACTTGAACTTGATAACCAAGAACTTTGTCGATGTGGAGTACCACCCCGACCAGTTCCCTGGACTGGTCTTCAGACTGAAGACCCCAAAGACCGCCACCCTGATCTTCAGCTCGGGGAAGATGGTCTGCACGGGTGCGAAATCGGAGAAGCAGTCAAGAGAGGCCGTGCAGGAGGTCGTCAGGAGGTTGAAGAAAGGAGGCATCCCCATCAAGAACGAGGCAGAAATCGTGATACAGAACATGGTTGCGTCGGCGAACCTTGGCGGGAAGGTCCACCTAGAAGAAGCGGCTAGACAGTTGCCAAAATCGATGTACGAGCCTGAGCAGTTCCCCGGTTTGATCCACAGGATGCCAGACCCCAAGACCGTGATACTTCTCTTCGCCTCTGGGAAGCTCGTCTGCACCGGAGCGAAGAGGGAGAGCGACGTCTAT
>JBGPFY010000005.1:0-13842 GCA_041483615.1 Nitrososphaeria archaeon
GCAGTAGAAGGCCGCTTCGTAGGCGTCGACCTGATGGAGTCCGCCAAAGGCCTCGTCTGCCACGAGGTCAACAACACAACCGAGTTCAAGAACAGCGTCCCAGCGACGGGCATCGACATACCTGGGCTCGCCGTCGAGTACCTCGCCTCGCTCGACAAGCGATGATGTGATTGCGCTGATCCGCATACCCAAGATGAGGGCTAGAGCGACCCCAGGACGAGAAAGAGAGACCCGGCCGTCGACCTGCTGCTGGAGACGCTCAAGACCTACTCGGTCTCGACGAAGGAGGAGAAGCTGTCCAAACTGCTCAGGGAGCGCATGCGCCAGCGAGGGTTCAACGAGGTCAGGACAGATAAGGCAGGCAACGCGATAGGCGAGGTCGGAAGCGGCCACCCCCACGTTCTCCTCTGCGGCCACATGGACACGGTGCCAGGATTCCTCAAAGTCAGGGTCGAGGGAGACCGGGTATACGGGCGAGGCGCCGCGGACGCGAAATCGCCAATGTGCGCGATGATCTCAGCAGTCAGCGGAGGCGCTGCTCCCGAGGGGATGAAGGTGACGATGGCATGCGTCACAAGGGAGGAAGGTGACAGCATGGGGGTCGAGACCCTCATCGAGTCCGGAGGGGACTATGACTACGCCGTCTTCGGCGAGCCTGCCGGCGCCGCTAGAGTCACAGTGGGGTATCGCGGAAGGACCGCGGCGAGGATTACCGTCAGGACGCACGGGGGGCATGCGTCTTCGTCCTGGGCTCACCCGAGCGCCGTCGACGAGTCCTTGGGCATCATGTCGCTCATCAAGGAGTACGAGAAGCAACACACGATAGAGGGCAACCACTACAAGTCCTTGAGCGCATCGCTCACCGTCATCAAAGGCGGCTCATATTCGAACGTGGTCCCGAAGAAGTGCCAGATGACCTTCGACATCCGCATCCCGCCAGGGATGAACTCGTCGAGAGTGAAGGAGGACCTCGTTGCCGTGGTGGAGGGGCATGGCCGGATTAGGGGCGGCATCGATGCAAAGGTCGAGTTCGACGGGTCTACTGAGCCTTACGACGCCCCGCTGGACTCGGTGGTGGTGAGGGCCTTCCAGCGCTCAATCCTGAAAACTCTCGGCACCCGTCCCGTCCTGACGCACAAGACAGGGACGGGAGACATGAACACTCTGGCGGAGGAGATGCGCATACCCTGTTTGACCTACGGACCCGCCGACTCCAACCTAGGGCACACGGAGATGGAGTGCGTTAGCATCCCCGATTACCTCAGCTCGATCAGGGTTCTCTCCGGGGCACTCAAGGAGATCAAAACGCTTCACGGAAGAGGCGACTGAGCCTCTACTGCTGCCCAGCCTCAGCTCTCCACCCTGTACTTGAGCCTGGATTTCCCAAAGGCCGAGATGAGAGTCTTGGTGTGCTGCGCGTTCTGCGTCTCGAGATTGAGAATCACCTCTGCCTTGCCGATCGGGACGCCTTCGCCCACCCTGTCGTGCTCGATGCTGATAACATGGGCCCTCTCATGGGCAATCACCTCGATGATGTCTTTCAGCGCACTGGGCTTGTCGGATATGAGTATCCTGACCCTGAGAAGCCTACGCTCCTTCTCGAGGACCTTGGTGACTATCTGGTCGAGGAGATACATGTCGATGTTCCCCCCGCTCACCACGGCGGCGCACTTCTCCCCCCTCGCCTTGACCAGTCCGGTCATGCACGCCGCGACGCTCGCAGCCCCTGCGGGCTCGGACACGATCTTCATCCTCTCGAGCATGAAGAAGATCGCGCTGGCGATTTCCCCGTCGCCTATCAGCACGATGTCATCGATGTACTTTCGGATCAGTTTGTAGGTGAGCTTCCCGGGTTGCTTGACCGCTATCCCGTCGGCGATGGTCTCCTGGGTCTTGTAAGGCACCATCTTGGCCGTCTTGAAGGCCATGTACATGCTCGGGAACGCCTCGGACTGGACCCCGACCACCTTGATTGAGGGCTTGATGCTCTTGGCCGCGACGGCGACGCCAGAGATGAGCCCCCCTCCGCCTATCGCCGCGACGATGGTCTGCAGGTCGGGCGCCTCGTCCATCATCTCGAGGCCTGCAGTCCCCTGCCCGGCCACCACCATCGGGTCGTCGAACGCGTGGATGAACGTCGCCTCCTCCTTGCGGGCGATCTCCCGCCCCATCTCGAGCGCGTCTTCGAAGCCCGCCCCGTGCAAGACCACCCTTGCGCCGTATCCCTTCGTCGCATCAATCTTCGCGGGCGACGCGCTCTCCGGCATCACGATCGTCGATTTCACCCCAAGCAGGGTCGCGGCGTGCGCCACGCCCTGCGCGTGGTTCCCGGCGGAGGCTGCTACGACCCCTTTCTTCCTTTCCGAGTCTGAGAGAGAGTGGATCTTGTAGTAGGCCCCGCGCATCTTGAACGACCCCGCGCGCTGCAGGTTCTCCATCTTCAGGTAGAGGTCGATGCCGGTAAGCTCGCTCAGAGTTCTTGAACGGTCGAGGGGGGTCACGCGAGTGACGCCCTTGAGCACGGCGGCGGCCCGCTCGATATCCTCGAGTGTGACTTCGTCGTCCATCTGTCATCTCACCGCACGGACGCACCGACCCTGTCGCCCCATGCGAACGGGTCTCCAAGGTTCCATGCCTCGTCTAGGTAGCGGGTCGCGAGGAGTTCCCTCATCAGGTCGATTTCACGCTCGTCAGGCGCAGCCGCATCCATTGACAATTTCGTCTCGTCGGCGAGAGTCCGGAGGAAGGTGTGAATAAACGAATCTACGTCGAGGGTCGCGTTGGCTGTCTTCATGTCGCGGCTCCTGGGATACTTCCTCCCGATCGGCTCGGGGGATGGCGTAGTCAAGGCCTTCACCCTTCGGAGGTCCGCGCCGGCGAGGAGCGTCCCGTGGCAAAGGAACCCTTTCCTCGAGACGTACGCCGCCATTCCGGATACCTTGCCCTCGTCGGTGAGGATTCTGTTGGGTGGGTCGAGCCTCGCCTCCACGCCGCAGGCAGCTAGCGCGGAGAGGAGCGGCGCCGACGCGCTACGGAAGATCGCGTGCGGGCTGGATTCGTACCTCAGCGACCCTGAGTCGACCCGTCGAGAGACGAATAGCGACCAGTTCAAGTTGCCAGGCCCGTTGTAGACCGTCCCCCCCGCAGTGAAGCGCCTCACGATCGGGATGCCCTGCGCCTTGCAGTACTCCACGTCGGTCTCGAAGCGCGCCAGCTGGGCTCGCCCTATTATGACAGATTCCTTATTGGCCCAGATCCTCGCGATGAAGCCCTCGTTCCTGAGGAAGAGCGCCTCCTCAAGGGCGAGGTTGGCGGCTGGCTCGTCTCCGACCTTACCGCCCTGCTGGGGCAGTATCGCCCGGCCCACAGCGACCCCGCTCTGCTCCAAGCTCGTCAAGTGCGGGTCCCCGCGCTCCCGGTGTGAAAAGCGTATTGGCCGGGCTCTCGCGCTGGACGCACGTTCTTAACGTGCCAAGCTTCGCCTCGGGCCGTTGGTCAGCAAGGGTCGTCGCCGCTCCGATTACAGGTTCCTTTCCAACATCGCCCTTGCGGACATCGCGTTCGTCGCAAGGGGGGACTCTTTGCCTTCCCTTTTCGAGTCCGCCGCGAGGGCCCTCACCGAGGTGATGGTGGACAGGAAGACCGTCGTGGTTCGGTTAGAGCGGAGAATCACCCTCAGTTCTCCGACCGTCGACAGGCTTCTCTACGACTTTCTCACGGAGCTCATAGTGATCAAGGATGTCGATTCATTACTCTTCAAGGACTTCAAGGTCTCGATCGTATCGGGGAAGGCGATGGGGCTCACCTGCGAGATGAGAGGAGACGAGATCGACAGGGAGAGGCACGCGCTCAGGAACGACGTCAAGGCAGTCACGATGCACATGTTCGGGGTGAAGAAGGCGGCAGGCAAGGGCGGTAGGTGGGAAGCGACGGTCGTCCTCGACATCTGAGCGCAGAAGGCTTAAGTCTGGTCAGCAGGCGCCGCCGACCGAGACGGCCAGCCCCAAGATGACAGAGATCAAGAACGCGAAGCAAGTCTCAGACGTCGTCTGGGAGATACCCGCATCTTTCAAGGCTGGGATGAACGTGCCCGCCCGCATCTACGCGACCAAGAAGCTCTTGGAGGCGATGGACAACGGAGTGATCGAGCAGGTCACGAACGTCGCAATGCTCCCCGGGATCGTGAAGTGCTCCTACGCCATGGCGGACGCGCACTGGGGCTACGGCTTCCCGATAGGTGGGGTGGCAGCCTTCGACACGGAGAAGGGGGTAATCTCCCCTGGAGGGATTGGGTTCGACATCAACTGCGGGATGAGGCTCGTCCGCACAAACCTCCGCTTTTCTGAGGTGAAGCCGAAGATCAGGGAGCTCGTCGACCTCCTGTTCCGCCTCGTGCCTACAGGCGTGGGCGTCAAGGGCTTCGTGAAGGTGAACCAGTCACAGTTCGAGGACGTCATGAAATGGGGGGTCAAGTGGTGCGCCGAGAACGACTACGGCTGGGAGGACGACATAGAGAAGGTGGAGGAGGGAGGATTCATCAAGGGCGCCAACCCTTCCAAGGTCAGCCGTCAGGCCTCGAGCCGAGGCATAAGCCAGCTCGGCACCCTGGGTTCCGGCAACCACTACTGCGAGATACAGGTGGTCGATCCTTCGAGGTTCTTCGACCCGGAGATGGGGAAGCACTTCGGGCTCGTCCACGAGGACCAAGTCGTCGTCATGGTGCACTGCGGGAGCAGGGGCTTCGGCCACCAGGTCGCATCCGACCACCTCAGGGTCTTCGACGAGGCGATGAAGCGGTACGGCATCGCAGTGAGGGACAGGGAGCTCGCTTGCGCGCCCTTCTCGTCCAAGGAGGGGGAGGACTACTACGGGGCCATGGTCTGCGCCGCGAACATGGCGTTCGCGAACAGGCAGGTCATAGTCCACAGGATCCGCGAGGCCTTCAAGCAGGTATTCCACAAGGACGCCGAGACGCTGGACATGCACATCATCTACGACGTCTGCCACAACATCGCGAAGGTCGAGAGGCACAGGGTCGACGGAGGCTCGTCGAGGGATCTTCTCGTGCACAGGAAGGGCGCAACGAGGAGCTTCGGCCCCGGACATCACGACATTCCTCCCGCCTACCGAGAGCTGGGCCAGCCGGTGATAATAGGGGGGTCGATGGAGACCGGCTCCTACCTCCTCCTGGGTACGAAGAAGGCGATGGAAGAGACGTTCGGCTCCACCGCGCACGGCTCGGGCAGGACAATGTCGAGGACGGCCGCTAAGAGGCAGGTGAACGGCGCGGAGCTCCAGCGGAACATGGAGAAGCACGGAATCTACGTGAAGGCGGCCACTATGGAGGGTCTCGCCGAAGAGGCGGGGATAGCCTACAAGGACATCTCGGAGGTGGTGGATACGATGCACCAGGCAGGCATCTCTCTCAAGGTCACCGCGCTCAGGCCGATAGGCAACATAAAGGGCTAGGATTCCCGTCCTGGAAAAGGGTCAGGCTATGTACCCTGGTCTACTCTCTTCATTTGTGCCCCTTGCCTCCTCGATATTCTGCTCGGTCAAACGTTGCACCTGTCCGAAGATCTGCTGAGCCTCTTTTGCCCGCTCTTCAATAGAGGTCATGTCGATCTTAACCTCCAATATCCGGGAAAGCGCTTCCAGCACCGAGTGGGAAGCCGCGGGGTCGAGGAGATAGCCGGAGGTCTCGCCGAGAAGCGACACGCCCTCCATCCCGTAGAGCCTTGCCATCCCGACTATCACGCCGTTCATCCCGCTTATCCCTCCCTCCCTCATGATATGCACGCCATTCTCCGACAACCTCGGAATGACCTGCATTGAGGTCGCAGTCCCGAAGACACGCCGCTCCTTGACGAAGGATCCCGTCACATACGCCGCGAGGGAGAAGACCAGCTCCGCGCGGAGCTTCTTCGCCTCTTTGAGGACGGCCTCCGCCAGTTCATATTCGCCAGCTGAGGTTCCCGGCTGGGCGTCGGCGGTGAAGACTAGCAGGTCGTTCCCCTGCCCCGTCTCGGCGTGATAGAGCTCCCCTTTGAGCCTCAGCGCGAGCCCCTCCTCGTTGATGTTGACGTGAGGAGGAAGCGAGGTTGCGTGGAATTCTGCCACCTTCTTGGCCTTGAAGACCGTGACGAGGTAGTCGGCGGCGAGCTTCCCCACGTAACCGCTTCCCGGGAGGCCGCAGACCAAGACCGGCTTGAGCGGTGAGGGAGTCGAGAGAGGCCTCACTTCAATTTCAGGGAGGGGCGGAATCTCAGCCAACTCCATGTCAGGTTCAGCCCTCTTCCATGTCCATCTTCAGCTTGTCTTTGAGGTCCACGAACCTACCCTTGTCTTGGACTTTGATCGTGGTCTTCAGGCTGAACCTCAAACCGAGGTTTCGGAAGAGCGCGTATAGCTCTCCCCCCGATATCCTTTCCCTCGCCCCGGCCTGCTTCAGGAGCCTCGCAAGCTGCTCGACTATGACCTCGGTCTGGCGGGGATAGGCTTGGTAGGCGGTCTGCAACACCTCGTCACCCCTGTCGTAAAGAGCCTCCAGGACGATTTCCCTGCTGCTCCTTTGCGACTTCGGAGCGCCTGCCTTCGTCGAGAGCGAGGCCGCCGCAGAAGCCTTTTCGGCTCTCTTTTTAAGCTCCGCTAGCTTGCGGGCGTTTATCATCTTTAGCTCCAAGTCTTCGTCCAATAACGGACGCAGGCTCCGCTCTAGACCTAAATACTTTCTTGCGTTCTTAAGGGCGCGGCCAGTCCCCGGCGGGTTCTACGGCTGCGTTATCTTGATGCACTGCGTCGGGCAGCTGGTTTCGCACGCCATGCAATAGATGCAGTCCTTCTCCCTGACGGGGTCGGACTTGTCTGACCTCCATGCCTGCCAGTCGGGCGAGTTGGGAGCGAGGATCATGTCCTTCCCGGAGCCCGATTGACCCGTGTTGAGCGCCCATTCGTAGACGAATACCGGACAGACATCCATGCAGACGCCGTCCGCGCTACAAGCGTCCCAGTCGACCGCCACGTTGGTCCCGTGTATCCCGTGCGCAGTGGGCAGGGGCTTGCCGTCCCCGTCGATTCTCTGGACTCCCGCTGCCCTGACCGTATGACCATTATGCTCTCCCGTGATTGGAAACTCGCCAGGTTTGGAGATGAAAGCTTGGTCGATTGGCTTGGTCTTGTAACCTATCTCACGCGTCATTTTTACGAATCATCCCGCCCTTTACCCTGATTATAAATCTGTTCTCAGCGAGTCGACTTGGTTTCGTACTCGCCATCCGGCCGAATCTTGTAGACAGTGATTGGTCTTATCACGAATATCCCAACCTCGACGACTCCCGGGATGGCCTTGAGGTCCTGCTCGAGCTGCTCGGGCCTTTCGACGGGCGGGAACAGCGCGTCCATCAACAGGTTCCCGTTCTCAGAATAGCATGGGTATCCCCTCTGGTCGAGCCGGATCTTGACGTCCTTGCTCCCCGCCTTCATCAGCTTCGAGGTCGCGGTAGCCCTGGCGAAGGGCGTCACCTCGATCGGGACTCTCACGTCGTTCGAGCAGAGCTTGTCCGCGAACTTCTTCTCGTCGGCGACGATGGCAGCGTTCTTTGTACTGCTCAGGAGGACCTTCTCCTTCAGCAAGGCACCCCCGCCGCCTTTGATCAGGTTGAGCTTGCCGTCTATCTGGTCTGCCCCGTCGACCACCTTCACCACATTGGGGCTCGTGAGGGGCGCCACCCTTAGCGAGAGCTCCTGGGCGACGAGCTGAATCTGAAGCGACGTCGGGACCCAAACGGCCTCGACGCCTCTCGTGCGCATGTCCCTGACCATAACCGGCAAAAGGCGCGCGACCGTCGACCCGCTTCCCAGCCCCACGATTTCGCCGTCGCGGATCCCCGAAGCCAGCTCCTTGCCGAGCTTCTCCGAAGGGGAAGCCTTGTCGGTCAAGTTCCTTCGTTCTCTTTTCTAGAGTCTATCTGCTCGAGCCTCTCGAGAGCCTCCATGACCTCGTCGCGGATGGCCTTCACCCTCCTCTCGCCCTCGGAATCGTCCCTCTTCGGAGCCTTGCGTTCCACCACCCTCTCCAGCGACTCGCCCTGCGCTGACTGGGTCGTCACCACCGAAGGCGCCGACTTGCGCAGACCGTCCGCGGTCATCGACGCCCCCATTCCCTTTCCCTCTTGCTGAGACGCGGCTGGAAGCCTCTCCTTGGCCTGGTCGAGCCGACTCTCGATGTTCTGGATTTTCTCTCTGAAGAGCGTCACGAGCTCGTCTCTGAGGCTCTCGAGCTCCCCGACTTCGACCACTAGCTCCTTGTCCCTCAGCTGGGATTCCAGGTCCCTGATTTGTGAGCTGTAACGCTTCGCGATCATCTCCCTTTCGTCGCGCGTGATCTTCCCCTCGTTCTCGGCTTCGTAGACTTTGGTCAAGGCCGCGGATAGGAGGTCCCTCTCCAGCAGGAGAGTGCGCATCTCCCTTCTCGACGTCTCGAGGTCGTCCGTGGTCACCGTCTTCCTGCGAAGCTGGCCGGAATCGTCTCTCTGCGTCACTTGCACCTTCCGACCCTTCCTTCTCGGGTAGAAGGACGCGTAGGAGATGCCCAGACCGGCCGCCCCACCAGCCGCGACTCCGATTAGGAGAGTCGTAGGGTCGAATGACATCTGCGCCAAGATTAGACACCGCGGGGATATTAACGTTCGCCAGGTCTGGGAATCCGGCCCGACAGGAAATAGCCTATGGGCGGCAAAAGCCTAAAAGCAACGCGCAGTCGCAAATTATCGACGATGAGGTAAACGCCGTCCCAGTCAGAGGCCCAGATAAGCTCCGGGCCAGATGATGAACTCGCGACGATACTGAGTCACTCATCACGGGGCTCAATAGACCCCAGGAGACCGTCAAGTGCCTTCCGAGCACGCAAGGTCTTGCCTCGGAACCTTTTCAAACTGCAGCTACCCGGGAGGGCACAAATGCTTGTCACGAAGGGCGTAAAGGTCCACGCTGACACTCACAGGGTCTTGAAGGCGATCAAGGAGAAGAACAGGAGCAAGAGCATGGACGAAGTCATCAGGTCGCTCATCAAGGGAGCGACGGGGAAGAGCGTCGAGCAGCACTCGCCCCAGAAGAACAACACGCGGCTCTTGTCCTTCGCCGAGTAGCGTGCATCAGGCGCAAGATAGAAATAAACAGGCCTGAGAGGCACGCCAGATGGCCAAGTTCGACGGAGTAGTCGAAAAGAGGCTCCTGACCGTGACGGAAAAGGAGAACGAGCTCACGCTGGTCTTCGAAGACAACAGGTTCCTCTTTGTGGCGCTGAAGGACGGGAAACTGCACTCAGAAAGCGTGCCAGAGTGACCGAATTCTTCCGGGCTAGACGGAAATCTGCTCTTCGTGGAAGCCCGACCTGTCCACCACGAGCAGGTCGATTCCGTTGCCGCTCATCGCGTCCCTCTCGATCGCGGCCTTGATGGAGGTCACGGTGAGGTCCCTGGCGTCCTTCTGCGACAACCCGGCGCTATAACCCGCCTCTATCACACCCGTCGCCATCTCGGCCCCCGTGCCTACGGAGGCGTATTCGTCGGTGATGAGGCTGCCGAGGGGATCCAACACCCAGATCCTCGGCCTTGCGTCGACGCCGCCTAGGATGACCTGGGTAAGCAGCGGTGAAAACCTCCTCTCGAACATGATCACGGATGTCAGCTTCGCGACCGCGGACGCCTTCAGCGGCCTCTTGGCCTCGAGCTCCTTGAGCTTGGCGTAGACACCAACCTCCTTGACGAGGTTCTGCATGTCGGCGACCATCCCGGCGCAGACCGCGCCGACGGTGTCGGTCATCTTGAATATCTTCTTCCCGCTCTTGCTCACCACATAGTTGCCTAGCGTGATCCTCCTCTCGGCCCCCAGGACGACGCCGTCCTTGTACGTCAATCCTACGGCAGTCGCTCCCGGTATGTACGCGTCAAAAGACATTTGCTGATTACGTCCTAGGAGTCGCCGTTGACGCGGTGTTATTAGCTATTTTGCTCGCCCGGGCGAGATTGAGAGAAGCGCCGCCTCCCCGCGCCGTTCGAATTCGTGGTTTGCGGAGATGAATAGGTTGGCGACGTGGAGGCTCGTCTTGAGGTGCTCGGTGATGAACGGAATGAGGAGCGCCGATGGCGAGTCCGAGAGGCAGAGGACCGGACCGAGCATGTCGGCAAGGTGCGCGTCCGCACGAGCTCCGGAGACAAACGATGCTAGGAAGCTCTGGGAGGCCTCCCTCCCTACCAGCTCGGCCGGCTTCCCACGCGCGCCGATCGAGTCTCCGCCAAGATAGCATCCGTCCCCCACTTGCGAGACCAGTATGGAGCTGCCGGGCGAGACGGAGTCCTCTAGCGAGACCTCCTCCCTGATCACCTCAACTCCACGAGCTCGGAGCGCGGCGGCTGCAGCCTCCGCCTGCCTCTCGGCAACGCTTACGGGGAGCTTTCCGCATCGGCTGATCAAGTGGACGCCTTTCGCCTCGGCTCCCTCGGTCCCCCTCTCGAGGATGAGGTGCATGGGTTCGACGCGCTCGCAAGGGTCGACATGGACGCGGGCCTTCCCGCCCCCGTTTGGATAGTAGCCTCGCCGCTCTATCTGAAAGGAGAACCCGATCCCGATGGCCTTCATTGCGGGCGCGATCACTTTGTCGAGATAGTCCGAGGTCGGGCTCCAAGGGACGTCAGTCCCTCCTATCAGGTCCAGGTCGTACGAGTTCCCCATCAACGAGACGGCGGGGATTACCGCCTGGAGGACGAGGGGGATGCTCGCCGCCGTCCCGAGGTCGAAGGAGGCGTGGCTAGTCTCCACGATTCCAGGAGAGAACCTCAACTCCGTCGACCCCACGTCCGAGCCTTCAACAACAGCGGAGCATATCTCGCCGAGGATCTTGATGGTCGCGGAGTGCTGCGGGCGGAGCCCTGGGATTCTTCTCCCTGCCCTTATCTTGGTGACGTGGATGGGAACGCCGAGAACCATCGAGAAACAGACGGCCGTCCTGAGGATTTGCCCGCCGCCCTCGCCAAAAGAGCCGTCCACCTCCACCGGGCCTGGTGCGGGCCTTGGAGGTTGGTATGTTCGCGTCGTGAGTGCGCAAGAGTACCAAAAACCGCTTAAATACTCACCGAAATCCGCAAAGCGTAGAAACAGTTGAGCGTCGGCGTACTTGTGGGAAGATTCCAGCCTTTCCACAACGGACACCTCGAAGCCGTGCGCTATGCCCTGAAGAAGGTCGACTACCTTTACATCGTGATCGGGAGCTCACAGAAGAGCCACGAGCGCGACAACCCGTTCACTGCCGGCGAGCGAATCGCCATGATCAAGGCAGCGCTCGACTCCGAGAGCGTCAAGCCTGGGAGGTGGATGGCGATCCCAATCGCCGATACCTTGTCCCACTCCCTCTGGCCGGCGATCATGAAGGCCACCGTCCCTCCGTTCAGCATCGTTTTCACGAACGACGGCCTGACTACGAGACTCTTGAAAGAGCAGGGCATGAAAGTCGAGGCCGTGCCCTACTACGAGAGGTCAAGCTATTCCGCGACCAATGTACGCAACAGGATCCTGGAGGAGAAGGACTGGGAAAAGCTCGTTCCCGGGCCTGTCGCATCCATGGTCAAGGAGATTGGCGGCGTCGAGAGAGTGAGGAGCATGATTCACAAGGACCTAGAGAGGGAGGGCTGATCAGCTGTGCCGATGAAGACCGTCAATCCCAAGAAGAGGCTGCTCATGATTCCCGGGCCCACAAACGTCTCGGAAAGGGTCATGAACGCGATGCTGAAACCGATGGTCAATCACAGGTCGAGGGATTTCACCGCCCTTCTAGAGAGCATCACAGAAAAGGGGAAGTACCTTTTCCAGACCAAGGAGAACGTCGTCACGATAACCGCCTCCGGGACCGGGGGCGTGGAGGCCGTCGCGTTCGCCCTGGTGCGGCCCGGGGACAACATCGTGGTGCCGGTATACGGAGAGTTCGGGCAGCGCCTCGCAGAGGCCATCGAGCTGGCGGGGGGAAACGCCGTAAAGGTCTTCGCCGAACCGGGTCAGGTCCCACGCCTAGACGACATCAAGGAAGCCATCAGGAGGACCGACAAGCTGAAGGCCGTCTACCTGGTACACAACGAGACGAGCACGGGATGCGCGGCCCCTTACGTCCAGGAGCTGGCGAAGGCGGCACATGAGAGGAACGCCTTCTTCGTGGTCGACGCTGTATCGAGCCTGGGCGGATATGCCATACCCGTGGACGACTGGGGCGTGGACATGTGCGTGACGGCGAGCCAAAAATGCCTCGCGGCGCCGCCCGGCCTCGTGATCATCTCCTTGAACAGCAAGGTCGCCGCGTTCCTGAAGAACACCCCGCCGACAGTGAGGTACTTCGACCTGGGCAAGCATCTCGACTTTCTGGAGCACGGCTACACTCCCTTCACTCCCGCGGTCCCGCTCTATTACGCCCTCGAGGAGGCTTTGGCGGCCCTGATGGAGGAGACTCTCGAAAAGAGGGTCGAGAGGCACGCGCGATGCGCCAGACAGCTCTACTCCGCGATAGACTCCATGGGGCTGGAGGGCTTCGCGAACAAAGCCTGCAGGTCGAACACCGTCATCGCGGTGAATTACCCGAAAGGGATCGACGATGAGCGGTTCAGGGAGGACATGAGCGAAGAGCACGGTGTCGTCGTAACCGGAGGCTTCGCGCTCCTCAAGGGAAAGATATTCAGGATCGGATCGATGGGGGACGTCACGAGCGTCCACGTCCAGAGGACCGTTGACGCCATGGCGAAGACCTTCTCGAAGCTCGGCTATCACGTCGACCCCAAGAAGGTCGCCGGCGTGGTTACGCGGAGCGCGTAAGCACTAAGCATTAAGTAAAGTTGGCACCGACTAACTTAAGAAATCTCGTCCGCTAAAGCGATTTCAGGGCGAATTCAAGGGTCAGGGAAAAACATTGCCAGACCTGACGAGGCTCTGTTTCATTACGGGGGAAGAGCGCAAGTGCGATTGGGGAATGGGCAATGTTATGTTGAAGGCCTCACGACCGAGGACAAGAAGCTCTGGGACCAGTTCACGCAGACCGGGCACCTCAACGAGCGGGCAATTTCCCTCGCGGTCTTCTGCGACCCGCTCCAGAGCTTGATGTTGGCTATGCTCTTCAAGCAGTTCAAGGCGATTGTGAAGCTCGGTGGGGCGTTCTCGGAGTGGCAGACAGAACTAGACTCAGAGCACGGATAAATAGGAATTGCGAAATTCTGTCTTCTTGACTCGTCACGATGATAGTCGCATGCTTCCTATTTCTTCGAGCGGACCGCAATTGGTGAAACAGCGGGACGGACTTGACGAGGAATCGAAGGAGATACTTCTCGACATATGGAACGCGTTTGCGCACCTTTCGATACAGCTGTCACCCTTTGTAATTCTACTAGGCGTTTTGTACATGGCCGTTAATGGAAACAAGGGCCTTCCACTCTTCATTGTCGGCGTGATTTACCTGGTCCTGCCGATATTCGCTAGGGGGATATGGAGAAGGGATGTTTTGTACCCAGGTCTAATCGCTGGAGGTGGGGAGGTACTCATCGTCTCGCTTGCCTTCTATTTCGCTGTCGGTCCGAACCTTGGAGGCTTGGAATCCTCGGGATACTATTCTTTGGTTGCCCTAAGCGCCGCGCTCTTCCTCGCCGGAATCACTGATTTCTCCATTCAGAGAAGCCACACAACAATCATGGACCGAATAGCCAAAATGGAGTCAAGACTTCAGGAGGACGACAAGTTGAATCTAGAACTACAAACAAGCAAGATTGTTGCTTCGGTCAAGAGTGAACTAGAGAAATTCAGAGAAGAGGATGC
>JBGPFY010000006.1:0-13044 GCA_041483615.1 Nitrososphaeria archaeon
CACTGACGCAGGCGCAGCTCGAGTCCCTGGCGGGCGGCGTCGCATGGAAGCCCGCGCGCTACTCCCTGGGCCCTCAGCTGAATTCGCTGATATCGTCCTTCGTCTCGCCGAACGCGAACACCACCCTGATCTCGGTCAGCGAGGCCCAATCCTCGACGAGCAACATGCTCGCCATCCGCTCGATCGTGGCCAGGGCGGGGATAGCCAACGGCACCGCGGGCATTTCATCCGTCCAGGTCACAGGGGGAGACGCCATCTCCAACGACATCAGCACCTCGACGACGGACGACCTCGGGATAATCCTTCCAGTGACGATCGCCCTGCTCATCGTCGCGACAGGGCTGTTCTTCAGGTCGGTGATCACGCCCTTCGTCACCCTGGGCGCCATAGGCGTCGCGCTCGGCATATCTCAGGTCTTCATAGTCCTGGCAGGGACTTACATCGCCAAGGTCGACTTCACGATTCCCACAATCCTCCTCACCGTCGTCATCGGGGTGGGGACAGACTACAGCGTCTTCATCATCTCCCGGTACAGGGAGGAGCGGGTGAGGGGGCTCGCGCCCAAGGAGGCCGTGGTCACATCGGTCACTTGGGCAGGGGAGAGCATCGCGACGAGCGGCGCGACCGTGATAATCTCGTTCCTCTCCCTCAGCTTCACCTCGGTCGTCTTCCTCAAGACCATGGGTGTCGTCGTGGGGCTCGGGGTCCTGGTGGCTCTCGCGATCGCCCTGACCCTGGTCCCGTCCTTGATCGCGCTGATCTCGGAGCTGATGTTCTGGCCCACCGCGGGGAAGCGGTTCGCAGAACACTCCAAGGGCGTCCTGTCCAAGCTCGAGAGGAGGTCCGGCTACTTCTCCAAGAGCGGGACCTTCTCGGTCAAGCACGCCAAGCCGTTGATGGTCCTGGCCATGCTGGTCTCGGTCCCAGCCCTCTACGTTTACCTCGGCACCACCCCGACCTACGACTTCCTCGCCGGGGCTCCCAGCAACCTCGAGTCGGTCAGCGCGTCGAACCACCTGACCTCTGCCTTCGGAGGAGGGAGGCTGAACCCGTCCTACGTCGTCGTCTCATTCACTCGGCCGCTCTGGAACGGGACCGCGTTCAACCTCTCTGAGATGGGCGTCCTCCAAAGCATGTCGGACTACCTAGGCTCCAGCGACGACATCGCCAACGTCACCGGGCCCACGATGCCTTTTGGCCGTCCCGTCGCATACTCCTCTCCCGCCATCCAACAGGGCACCGACCCGCAGGGTGTCCAGACCAGGGCTGCGATCCTGCAGGGCATCGGGAAGGACAACACGACCGCGCTCCTCACATTCCTCTTCAAGATCGACCCTCAGTCCACGAAGGCGCTGGACGAAGCCCAGTCGATGAGGAGCTACCTCCATTCCAACTACGACGCCAACCCCGACGTCGTCAAGGTGCTGATGGGCGGGGCCTCGGGCTCGATCATCGACACCCGAGAGGTGTTCCTCAGCCAGTTCTACCTTGTCGTCCCGCTGGTCGCGATAGGCGTCGCGCTGGTCCTCTTCGTCGTCCTCGACTCCCTGATTCTTCCGCTCTTCGCGCTCCTCTCGGTCCTGATGAGCATCATCTGGACGCTGGCCCTCACCGAGGTCGTCTTCAAGGGCGTGTACGACTACGACCTGCTCTTCATCACGCCGCTCTTCCTCTTCGTCACCCTCCTCGGCCTCGGCATGGACTACAACATCTTCATACTCACGAGGATCCGCGAGGAGAGCCGCAAGGACGCGAACAGGAACGAGGCCGTCATCAGAGCGATAGAGAACACAGGAGGGATAATCACCGCGGCCGCGATCATCTTGGCGGGATCGCTCGGCGCGCTGATGCTCTCGAGCGACCTCTTGCTAAAGCAGATCGGCTTCGCTTTCTCGTTCTCCATACTCGTGGACGCGCTCTTCGTCCGGACCTACCTCGTCCCGGCTGTAATGTCGTTCCTTGGAAAGTGGAACTGGTATAACCCGGTGTCCGTACTGAAGCGGTCTAGAGAGCTGTACAACCGCGCGGATGCTTGAGTGCCTATCGTGCTGGGTCGGCGCCCGGTCGGAACTCCTTCAACAGCCTCTCGCAGACGGTGCAGATCGAGACCTCCCTCGGGAAGTCCTTGAACCTCACCGACCGGAGCTTCCAGGTCGGCCTTCTCTTTCCCGCTGCCAACCTCGCTTTCTCGCGTGCCTCCAACTGGAGGTCGTAGTAGAAACCCCCGGCCTCCCTGAGGTAGTCGATGCCGTCGACCAGCTTCAGCCCGCTGAGCCTGGCGATGTAGCCCAGCCTCTGATACTCCATGTCGTGCAGATCCTGCTCCCTCTTCAGCTTGCGGTTCGTTTTCCTCTCGAACTCATTCAGCCTCGCCGCGATGGATGCTCTCAGTGACTCGTCCACGGGCGTCGCGCCGATGCGGATCGGTGCGCCCTTCCTGACCGCGTACGAGACCTCGTCGAGTTCCCTTACGTTGTTGCGCCCGACTTCGATGAGCGCACCGAGGAACTGCATTGACTTGAACTGGTCTGCGTTCTGGAGAACGAACGCGAGGTCGAAATCCTTCAAGGCAGCCGGAACTTCGTCTCGCCATTTTGCAGAGTTTGACACCAGCGAGTCCCTCGCTGCCTTTGTCGCGGCGATCTCCTTGGCGATCTTGGCCTCGTCCTCGGTATCCCCGCTGAGAGCGGAGTTGATCTCGCTCGACGTCCTCCTGCACAACCAACATGCGGAATCATCGGTTTGCGTCGCCTCAACTACTGCTTCCTTCGGCAATGGGCTCGCTCATGCCCAAAGACTTGGTGAATTAAGGGTTGTATCTCGCCGAAGCCCGCTCCGCCCCGATTCCCGCTCGCAATCAAGGGCTCGGAAGCCGCGCGATAGCCGAGAGCGCTGCTTATCAGCCAAGCCATGCTAGGAGCGCTGCGCGTCGGTTGACAGTGAAGATACACGTGGCCGGTCACCTGAAGGACAACACGGGCGAGTCGGTGGAGATGGAGATCCAGAGCGCCAGGGACGTCCTCGACGTCATCGTGCAGCTCGACGCAATGGTCCCGAACATCAAGGACAGGATCCTCGACGAGCACGACCGGACCAGGCCTTACATCAACATCTACGTCAACGAAGAGAACATCAGAGACCTCGACGGCGAGTCGACTAAGGCGAAGCATGGAGACGTTATCTACATCCTGCCCTCAGTAGCGGGCGGGAAAGGCTCGTTGTCAGCCGAAGGGGGTTAGACAAAGTGAAAGCGCGGAACATCGTGATGCTCGGCACGAAAAAGGGGATCTTCGTCTTCGAATCGCTCGACGGGAGGAGGAATTGGAAGTCGTCCGGCCCCCACTTCAAGGGCACTCCAATCTATCACGTGACGTTCGACCCGAGGAGCAAGGTGATGCTCGCGACCCTCGACAATTTCATCAAGGGCCCCACGGTGGCCAAAAGCCGCGACCTCGGAAGGAGTTGGAAAGAGGGAAAGAAACCTCCGAGATTCCCGAAGGGCTCGGACTGGAGCGTGAAGCAGGTCTGGCACATAGAGCCTGGAGTCGAGGAGGAGCCCGGGGTCGTCTACTGCGGGGCCGACCCGGCAGCCCTGTTCAAGAGCGAAGACGGGGGCGAGACCTGGGCCTTGAACGAGGGGCTTTACAATCAAGAGACCAGGCCGAAGTGGAACCCCGGTGCCGGTGGGCTCTGTTTGCACTCTATCCTTGTGGACCCAAGGGACCCCGAGACTATGCACGTAGCGATCTCGGCGGTGGGGATACTCAAGACCAAGGACGACGGCGAGTCGTGGTCCTTCAAGAACGATAACCTCCTGGCTGAATTCATGCCGAACAAGTACCCCGAGTACGGGCAGTGCCCGCACCACATCGTCCGCCACCCTTCGCGTCCCGACGTCATCTACCAGCAGAACCACTGCGGGGAGTACAGGAGCGACGACAACGGAGAGACCTGGAAGGAGATGGTCGGCAACCTCCCCTCCCGGTTCGGCTTTCCCGTCGCGGTCGACTTCAACGACCCCAAGAGGGTGTACGTGGCGCCCGAGGAGTCAGGGGCCGCCCGCCTCCCGCCTGGTGGCCGCTTCTTGGTCTGGGCCTCGGACGACGAAGGGAGGAGCTGGTCCGCGCTGGGGAACGGCCTCCCGAAGCGCTCCTTCTACACTGTCTTCAGGGAGGGGATGGACACCGACGAAGAGGACCCCTCCGGCGTCTACGTCGGGACCGGGACGGGCCAGCTATTCTTCAGCAGGAACGCAGGCCGAAAATGGGGACTCATCGCAGACGGCCTTCCCCCGATCCTGTCCGTGAACGCGGCCAGCGCCTAGCGCGCCTTCACCTGCAACTCTTATCCGCAGCCCAGCGCCGAGGAAGGGACGAGGACAGCGAATGGCCAGGGTCACCGTCCGGCGCAGCAGGCTTTCCAGCTATTCGAGCCTCCTGATGGTGGCACTAGGAATCGTCACCTACTTGTTCGTGAACCCTCCCGCGGGGATAGCCCTGATGGCCTTGGGCGGCATCATGTACCTCTTCTACCGCAGGCTGAGCGGGCGCCAGCGGCCAGCTGCGGGCGCCGCCTCATAGCCTCACAGCGACGCCCCGGGCCGTTCGTGGAGCCGCCAGATCTCGTCTTTCGGCGGCCCGGTCACCGCCACCTTCTTCGCGCCCCTCTCGATGAAGACCTTCCCCTTCTTGAAGCGCCCGATCGGGGTCACGTTGGAGCCGATGGAAGCAACCGCCTGGCTGACGACCGCCTCCCTCCCCTTCTCGACGGCGACGAGGAGGGTGCCGGAGCTGATCAGTTTCAGCGGGTCCACCTGAAGTGCGGAGCACACCCTCCTGGTCTCTCTCGAGACCGGGATGTCGCTCTCGGCCAGCTCGAGGCCCAGCCCTGATGCCGTCGCCATCTCGTAGAGGGCGCCGAGCACGCCTCCCTCCGTGCAGTCGTGCATGGCGCGGACGAACCCGGTCTGGTACGCGCTCACGGCCTCTTCGACCACGCTGAGCCTCTCGAAATATTTGGTCGCCGCGGCGACGGTGCCCCTCTCCAACCCCTGGTTGAAGCGGGCGTCCGTCCCGAGGATCGCAGTCCCCTCCACCCCGGCGGTCTTCGTCATCATGAGCGTGTCGCCCTCTTTGGCGCCCGCCGCGGTCACGTAGGCGTCTGATACGGCGAAGGCGGTGGTGACCACGATGGGCCTGTGGAGCCCGGGGGTGAGCTCCGTGTGCCCGCCCACGATCGAGATCCCGAGCCCCTTGGCGGTCCTGTGCATGTCCGACGAGAGCTCCCTCACCTCCTCCTCGGACGCGTCCTCGGGCAGCAGGATTACCGACTGCATGAACTCGGGTCTGTTCCCGCTCGTGGCGACGTCGTTCGCGCTAACGTTGACCGCGTACCAGCCCGCCCTCTCGCGGACCCCCGTGATCGGGTCTGACGAAACGATGAGGAACCTGCGCTTCGACCTCCCCCCGCCCAGCCTCACGACACCGAAGTCCAGCCCGAGCGAAGGCTCAACGACGACCCTCCCTGACCTGGCCCCGGTCATCCCGAAGAGGTACTTCGTCATGATCTCTGGGGGAAGCTTGCCCAGAGAAAGCCTCGGCCGCTCTTTCTTCTTCAATTCCACCGACAAACACGGACTAATGCTGCCCCTTCAGAGCTCCAGAAGGGAGCGGTGCAGGAGTATGGGCGCGTCATAGAAAAGCGCGATCGCGATCGCGTCAGACGCCCGGTATCCGCGAAGCAGCATCTCCTTCCCCTTCCCCACGAACTGAAGGTCGGACCTCAGAACGTTCCCCGAAGGATAAACCTCGACCCCGGCGAGATGGAGGCCCTGCTTCTCAGCGAACTCCTCGATCATGTTGTACACCGACGGGATGGAGGAGCGGTCCCCCTTGTCGAACCTCGACATGTGCATCGCGGTCTCGCCCGAGAAGGCGCGCATGGTGAAGCTCTCCTCTGTCGGAGCCTTGAGCAAGACGAGCCCCTCCAGGCCGTCCTCGTCTGCGAACCCCACCTCGGCGACCTTGACGACGACGAAATCCGTGACCTTCGCCTCTGCCATGCCGGCGAAAAATTCGCCGCGGCCTTCTAATAAATCCTTACGGCGCCGCGGAGAACTCTCTCTTCAACGCCCTGATCGATTCCTCGGTGACAGAGAGACCTTCGCGGAGGCCATCCTCCTTGCCGTACTTGAGCCCGACCGTTATCATGTTGACGAACGCCTGCAGCTCCTTCATCCTCGGCATGGTCCCTGGGAGTTCGCGGGCGAGCCTCCCTATCTCGTTGTTGAGCGCGAAGATGTCCTGAAACGACTGCTCCTTGGAGGCCTCGTCCCCTTCCATGAACCTCTCCGCGGAGGCCTTGACCCGAGAGAAGGCGGCCTCTACGTCGTCGATTCTTCGCATCATGGGCCGCTCCCGCCACGATCCTGCGTCAGGTCGAGATGGCGCCCCTTGCGGTCACTTTGGGGTCTGCGCGGGTTGCTGCTGGCTCTGAGGCTTGTTTACCTGCTTGTTGACCGCGTCGGCAAGGTAATGCCCCTTGACGGTGACCTTGACATCCTTCACGCCCTTCACCTGCTGGGTGAAGTTCTTCATGTCCTGCGATATCTTCAGTGCGAAGATGGGCGGGCAGTAAGGCGTCGTCGCGTGGTATTCGATGTTGACGTTCCCGTCCAAGACCTCCAGCTTGTCGATGAGGTTCATCTCGACGATGGGCATGCCAATCTCAGGGTCGACGACCTTGGCGAGCTGGCGCTGGACCTCCTTCAGGTCGACCTCCTCGACGGCGGACATTCTGGAGGCTAAACGTTTCCGGAGTTATATATGAGTTTGGGGCCGCCGGCCCTAGCCGTATATCCCCGTGCGCTCGCGGGGGACCTCCGGGAGCCCCTCGTGACCTCCTTCGTGCTCCACCTCCTTCGCTCGGGCCACGAGCTCCCTGAGGTCGATTTCGAGCCCGAGCATCTTCGAGAGCACCCCGACGATCTCGATGAGCGACCGTGGATGCGGCGCCGGCTCGCCGTGGTCCACCCCGACCTTGTACCCCCTCATCCCGTACTCCTCCGCCATCCCGACGACCAGGTTCGGGAAGAATGGGCCCGGCTCGCTCTTCGTGATGGTCACCCCGAGCCTTTCGAGCTCCTTGACCCCGGCGACGTCTGTCGCAAAGCCGACCGGCCTCAAGGGCACCCCGGCGGGACCAGGAGACTCTGACCACCTCGCGCCGACGGATATGACCTCCCTCGCGCCGAACTGGCGCCCGAAGGAGAGGACGCTGTGGGCGTACTGCTGCTGGTCGTCGAAGGGCGAGCCGTCACCGGCAAGCATGATTATCCGCCGTCTGCCGGCGCACATGTAGAACTGGTTGGAGTAGAGCCGCGAAAGCCCGTCGTCCCCTATCGCCACTGCAGGCGGGAGCGAGGAGGAATAGAGGCTTGCGAGCTTCTTGAACTCCAGCTTCTTGAGCAGAAAATTGGCGAGCTCCTTCGCGTGCGAATAGAGGGCCTGATATTGGGGAACCATCGTGGACAGCGCGACCAGGAGGACCGACTCCTCGACGGCGGGCGTCTCATGCACCTCGATTCTCTCCCACATTTGGAACTTTTCGGAATGAAGACCGCCGAGTCGAATAAAAGAGCATCGATTCCGGCGCCGTTCAGCTTCGAGTCGTCCCCGCTGTCATGTAGTACCTTCCTCGGAGGCTCCTCAGCCTGACCTCCGTTCCCAGGCACCGCGTAAGCTTCCTGCTGGTGAGCGTCTTCCCGATCTCTCCCGAGTCAACCACCCGCCCGGCCCTCAGCAGGAGCGCGTGCGTGAAGCCGGGCGGGATGTCCTCGGTCCTGTGCGTCACCTCGATGAACGACGGGCCTCCCCTCTTCGAGAGCAGGGGGGCGAGGCCTTCAAGGAAGCTCTCCCTCGACGCGACGTCGAGCCCTTCGCACGGCTCGTCGAGGACGAGCAGTCTCGGCTTTGCCATCAGAGCCCTCGCGATGGCAACCTTCTGCCTCTCTCCCTGGGAGAGCTCGGAGACCATCTTCTTCCTGTGCTCGAAGCAGCCCATCGCCCTGAGCAAAGACGTCGCCTCCGCGGCGTCGCTTGGCTTGACCTTGTTCCACACCTTGACGGAGCCGAACCTGCCGCTCACGACGAGGTCCAGGACCTTCTCGTCTCCCCCTATCATCGAATCGAGGTAGGAGCTCACAAGGCCCGTCTCGGTCCTCAGCTCGCGGAGGTCGGCCTCCCCGAACCTCCTTCCCAGGACTGAGACCGTCCCGCTCGAAGGCCATCTGTACCCGTTGATGATGCTGAGGAGGCTCGTCTTGCCCGCGCCGTTCGGGCCTATCACCACCCAGTTCTCGCCGGGCATCACCTCCCAGTCCACGTGGCTCAGCACCTTCGTCCCGTCGAGCACGAGGCTCACGTCGGCGAGCGAGACGACGGGGCGGGGGCGGACCATTAGACGAGCCCCGTCCGTCCGGGCCGCCGCTATAACCTTAGTCGGTGCCGGCCCGGGAAAGCAATAACAACGCCGTCGGACGAGGATGACAGGTGACGATGGAGCTAGTAGAACTGGCGAGGTCCCTCATCCAGTTCAGGACCGAGATCCCGCCGGGGAACGAGGAGGGGTGCGCCCGCTACATCCACGACTTCCTGGCCGACCTCCACGTCGAAGGGGCGGAGCTCATTCTTGACAGGTTCGAGGCAGGGAGGGCGAACCTTGTGGCGAGGTTCGGCCCGAAAGAGCCGGGCCTCCTCCTCGGCGGGCACATCGACGTCGTCCCCGCCGGAGACGAGTCCGCCTGGTCTTGCGCTCCCTTCGAGGGCGTCCTGAAGGCGGGGAGGCTTTACGGCAGGGGCGCCGCCGACATGAAGACGGGCCTGGCGGCGATCCTCAAGGCCGTCGAGGCGACGGCCAGGCGAGGGAGGATGCGCCGCGGCCTGCTGTTCGTGGCCACGGCAGGTGAGGAGGAGGGCTTCGAAGGCCTCAAAGCGCTCTTCGAGCGCAAGTCGATTCCAAAGGGTTCGGCGAAGTTCGGCGTCCTTGGTGAGCCGACTGGTCTGCGGCCCGTCCGGGCGCACAAGGGCCTGGCGGCCTTCAAGGTGACCATCACCGGCAGGAGCGGCCACGCGAGCAGCCCGCAGCTCGGGGTGAACGCGATAGAGAAGTGCGCCGATTTCATCCAGGCGCTTTCGGCCTGGAGTCGCGGCCTCGGCCAGACAACCGACGGAGCGCTAGGGAGCACAATCGCGACGGCGACCATGGTCAGCGGAGGGACCAAGAGCAACGTGATACCGGGTTCCTGCGACCTTGTGGTGGACGCGAGGTGGATACCGAAGCACTCGACGGCCTTCGTCGAGAAGGGCCTGAACTCGATAGCCGCGTCCCTCAAGAGGGAGGACCGCTCCTTCGACGCGCGGGTAGAGCTGCTGTACGACAGCCCTTCCCTGAGGATTTCCCCCGGCCATCCGGCGGTGAAGCTCGCCGAATCGCTGAGCGGGTTCACGTCGGAGATGGCGCCCTACGGAACCGAGGCGGCGCTCTACACGGAGCACGGTATCCCGTCCATCGTGCTGGGTCCGGGGAGCTTGAAGCAGGCCCACGTCGTCGACGAGTTCGTGGAGGTCGGTGAGGCGAGGAGGGCGCTCACGATTTACTCGAAGATGGCCGAGTCGGTCTGCCTGGCCTAGTCGCGGTCAGACGAAGACAAAGGCGCTGCCGATGAGAAACAGAATCCCGGCCGCGACTGCCCCGATCAGCAGTGTCTCAAGCCCGCTCCTCAGGGGCTTCCGCTTCACGATTCGCCCCTTCCATTCTCCCGCGACGAAGAGGAAGACGAGGGACACCACGACAGAGGACGCGATCGAGGCGGACTTCGGGGAGACCAGGTAGTATGGCGCGAGGGGGACGAACGCGCCAATCAGGAAGGAGAGGCCGATCACCGCCCCCAGCTTGTAGGGGTTCTGAAGGCTGTGCCGGTGAACGTGGAGCTCGTTCGTGAGCATGTCCTCCAGGAACTTCTCCTTGTTGGCAACCAACCTCGCCACGACCATGTCGGCCTCATGCTCGGTCAGGCCCTTGTCCATGTAAATCCACTTCAACTCCCAGACCTCTTCGTCCGTCTCGTGCTCCAACTCGTATGCCTCTCTGGTCGAGTCGGCCTTGAAGAGGTCGTGCTCGGACCGCGCGCTCAGGACCCCCCCGAAGAACATCGAGACCGCGCCCGCGAGCATGGAGGCGAGACCGGCGAACCTGATCAGCGCGTCGCTCGACACTGCGCCGCTGAAACCTGTGAGGAACGCGAGGTTCGTCACCAGGCCGTCCGCTAAGCCCAAGGCTGACGCGGAGATCAGCCCTCTCCCGGTGATGTGCGGGTGCCTCTCCACGTACGCTTCGTGAACCGCCTTCTTCGATGGCCGGGGCTTCCCGTCGCCAGGTAGATTGGAGGAATGGCCTCCCGCTCCGGGGCCGCGTTCTTCTTCCATCCGAGGAAACATCAGTGCGAAACCCCTCAGACCTTATAGGCGTTTGCCGGCCCTTTCAGCCTTATAACGCGGAACCAGGGCACGTCCTCCCTGGATGTCTCTCATGGACAGACGCGGCGAGAACTCGTGGCCCAAGACGGCCCTCGCCGACCTCAGCATAATCCTGGACAAGGGGGTCGTGTCGATGGATGGGGACGTCGGAATAACGGTGGGGTTCCGGGTCGTGGGGGGGCTCAGGGAGTCCCTCGACCCCAGCGTCTGGACGATGGCCTGGGAGGACAACGACAAGCTCGTGAGGCTCATGATGGACACGACGGTGTCGGCCGGAAAGAGGCTGGCCACCACCGGGAAGGAGGTCAGGAGGGCGAGGTTCTACTGGAGCAGGGACCCCGACCTCCCGCACAGGATCTGGGCGGCCATAGTGCACGAGGACGGAGGCGCCCCCATGATCCCGGTCAGCGTGGAGGACGCGCGGTCGAAGTTCCTCGACGTCACGAAGAGGTTCGACGTTCCCGCGAGGTCCCTCGGGAGGGGGAAGCACAGGCTCGTGGCGAGCGTCAACGTCGCCTGGGGGCGGAGGACCTACCTCGAGAAGGGAAAGGCCGCAGGGAGGTCCAAGCCCGTTGAGGTCAAGATAGAGTGAGCGCCGACAACCCAACCACAGTGTCCAAGGTCCAGGTGAAATGGGTGGAAGATGACCTCTTCATCGGGAGCGACGAGAAGGGGCACTCGGTCGTGTTCGAATCTTCCCTTTCAGCCTCGCCATCGAAGACGAAAGCGCGACCGAGGGGCATCGGTCCTATGACCTCTCTTCTCGCCTCGCTCGGCGCGTGCTCGGGCATGGACGTCGCCGCGATACTCGCGAAAAGGAGGCAGAGGTTGGAGTCTCTCACGGTCGAGGTCTCTGGGAAGCGACCTCAATACGGCCATCCCAAGCCGTTCACGGAGATCCACCTGAGGTATCTTCTCGGCGGAGCCGCCCTCGAGGAGAAATACGTGAAGGAGGCCGTGACCGACAGCGTCACGAAGTTCTGCAGCGTCGCGGCGACCATCGACGGGAGGGCGAAGATCAGCTTCTCCTACGAGATGGCCCGGGCCTAGGTCGTCAGGACAATCTTCCCGAAGTGCTCGCTCTTCTCCATCCGGACCTGCGCGTCCCTCGCCCTGCTGAGAGGCATCGAGATGTCCACCACAGGCCTGAGCCGCCTCTGTTTGAAGAGCTCGAGGACCTTGAGGAGCTCTCCGCCACCTCCCATGTAGCTCCCGAATATCGTGATCTCCTTGCTGAAGACTCGCCTAATGTCGGTGGTCGCGTCGTTTCCGGTCGTCGCCCCGCACGTCACGAGCCTCCCTCCCCTGGCGAGGGACTTTAGGCTCTCCTCCCACGTCGCCTTCCCAGGGTGCTCAACGACGACATCCACCCCCCTCCCTTCAGTGTACTTCCTCGCCTCCTCAGAGATCTTCTTGGTGCTGTGGTTCACCGTGTGGTCGGCGCCCAGCTCGACAGCCCGCCTCAGCTTCGAGTCGCTCCCGGCCGTCGCGACCACGTTCGCGTTGTACGCCTTCGCCAGCTGGATCGCGGCGATCCCGACCCCTGACCCGGCCCCCAGGACGAGCACCGTCTCGCCGGGCTGGACCCTCGCCTTCGTCACGAGCATGTGGTAGGCGGTCAAAAACACGAGGGGGACCGACGCGGCCTGGACGAAGTCCATCCTCTCGGGCTTGGGGAGGACGTTCCTTGTCGGGACGGCCACGAGCTCGGCGTAACCCCCGTCTATCTCGTTTCCGATGATGGAATACCGGCGGCACTGGTTGTCGTTCCCGCCGAGGCACTTCTCGCACCTCCCGCAGCCGAACCCGGGGCCCACGATGACCTCCATCCCCTTCCGGAGCTCCCTCTCGTGCGGAGGGACCTCCTCGACCACCCCCGCGATGTCGCATCCGGGGATGTGCGGAAGCGAGGGATTGGAATAGGGCGGCCCTATCCGTCCCCAGATGTCGAGGTGGTTGAGGGCGCAGGCCTTGACCCTCAACAGGGTCTGGTCTGGACTCGTCAGGACAGGGTCGGGAGCGTCCTCGTACTGGAGGACCTCCGGCCCGCCGTGCTCGTGGAATCTGACTGCCTTCATCCGTCTCCCCGGCCAACTCCTCCCTTATACGAGCTATCGTCCCCTGGCTCATTCCACCCTGCTCATCCGGGTGAAGAGCAGGCCGAGCGCGAACCCGCCGACTATCCCGGAGAGGTGCGCGTAGATGTTGGCCCCGGGCCCCGAGCTGGCGAGGAAGATGAAGCTGGCGTAGACGAGCGCCAGGGCCCTGTTGACGCCGCTCCGGTTCCTCGCGGCGTACGAGCCTATCAGGCCGAAGACCGCCCCGGAGGCGCCGGCGGTCTGGACGTCGAGCGGGATGAGGAAGAGGGAGAGGGCGTTCCCGAGCAGCCCCGCACCGAAATAGACCGCCAGGTACTCGGCTCTCCCGTACGCGACCTCGTTGAGCCTCCCGAAGTAGTAGAGGGCGTACATGTTGAAGCCGATGTGCAGGATGTCGAAGTGGACGAACA
>JBGPFY010000007.1:0-12765 GCA_041483615.1 Nitrososphaeria archaeon
GGGCGCTCGATGTTGTCAACGTCATGGGTGAGGCACACGGCGAAGGGCGCCGCGTTAGGCCAACGGGCCTTGCGGACGAAGAAGCCGTCCTCTTCGATGGAGGACTTCTCGACCTCCTCGAGCATCGCCATGAACTTGGCCTCGAGCGAGGGCGAGGCTGATTCATTTGGAGGAGAACCCCCCATGACGGAGCTGAGCTCGTCGACGAGGTCGCCGGGGACTGCGCCCGCCTCGAGCGAGCCCTGAGCGAGCCCCAGGCTCCCCTCGAGGAAGTTCAAGACGTAGCTAGCCTGCTTCCGCGCTTTCATTCCGCGGTGGCTCCCAGTTTTCAAGGCGACGGCGGAAGCGAGGGCCCTCCTCCCTTGGCTTGACCCCTCCCGCGCCCGGACGCGATGCCAAGAAGAAGGACGAGGAAGAGGACGCCTGCGAGTATCAGGCCGGGGGCCGCCGGGGGGAACTCAGGAGTAGTCGATGTGGTAGCGGTGGTAGTGCTCCTCGTCGGGCTGGTCGTCGTGGTAGTCGACGTCGTCGAGACCGACGACGTCGAGGTGCTTGTTGAAGTTGTGGTTGTCGTCGTAAGTGTTGTCGTGCGGGAAGTGCTCGTCGTGGTGACGGCGGTAATCGCCGAGGCCTGAAGCTGGATGACCTGAGCTTTGCCGTTCTGCACGTATGAGACCACCACCTGCGTCGCGTTCCGCGACTGGACATCGACTACCGAAGAGGGCGCCAGGGGAGCTCCATCGAGGGTGACCGTGTACGGCCCGCCCATAAGGTTGGTCGGGACGGTCACGTTGGTGAAGGCCGTCGTCCCCGTCATTCCTGTCACTGAGAAGACCAGCGCCCTTGACGACTGACTGAACGAGAAGTCCGAGAGGCTGGAGTTGGAGGAGAGGACGGCGTTGTAGGTCCCCGGTCCGAAGTGGATCGTGAGCCAGGTAGGGGTCGTCGGTTCACCTTGGGAGAGGTGGTTGATGAACACCCCGCGACCGCACGTTCCCACAAGGAGGGCCCTATTCTTCGTGTCGACAACGTTCGCCCACATGTAGACGTGCCCGCCTATCCTCCTGAGCTGGTCGGTTCCGTACACCCAAGTCGTCCCTCCGTCGGGCGACGAGTAGATGTAGCCGCCATGGTCGCCCACGTATACGCCCTGGGTGCTCCCCGGGTCGAGCATTATCCACTCGATATCCGCGTCTTGGAGCACGGCCTTCCAGCTTCCCCCCGCGTTGGTGGTCTTGTAGACGTCCGAATGCGGGTCCGGAAGTTTCGGGTCAGCATAGAAGGGGTTCGCTCCTGCATAGAGCGTGCTGGGCTGGTTGGGGTCGATCGCCAGGGCGTAGACGTAGGGGCTCGCGATTCCGGTGCCTGCTTGGGACCAGTTCTCACCTCCGTCCGTCGACTTTAGCACTCCCTGCCCGAAGGTCGCGGCATACATCGCGCTCGGCGTGGCGGGGTTGACCACGATGCTGTTTACGGGCAGGTTGGGGAAGTTCACCTTCCTCCAGGAGTTGCCCGCGTCGGTCGACTTGAAGATGCCATGGCCCACCATACCGCCGTAGGGGCGGTGGCCCGTGCCAGCGAAGATCGTGCTCGAGTCGGAGGGGCTGACCACGATTGTCGTAATGTTGAGGTCCGCGAGGCCGTTGTTCTTCTGAGCCCAGGTGTTCCCCCCGTCGATGGACTTCCACACCCCGCTGCCTTTCGCGAAGGAGCTTCCCGCGGTCGCGACATACATGACGTTGGGGTTCGTCTGGTCAATCGTTATCCCCACGACGAGTGACGGAGGGCCGCTGTATTCGGCCCATGTCACGCCTCCATCTGTGCTCTTGGCCAAGGTGGCGTCTGTGCCGAAGACCTCCCCCTGTCCGTTTGCCCCTCTTGAAGCCCAGATTACGTTGCTGTTGCGCGGGTCCAGCGCGAGCGCGTAGATGCCTCCGCCGAGGAACCCGGTGTCGACCCTCACGAAGGTAGCTCCTCCGTCGGTGGTGCGGTAGACCCCGTCGTTGAACGTCCCCACGTAGAGGGTGTTCGGGTCGGTCGGGTCGACCTTCATCGTCTGTGGCTCGCTCGCGAGCTTGGCGCTGAGCAGCCTCCACGTGGTCCCGGAATTGTCGCTCCGGTAGACGAGGCCATAGCCGTTGGAATCAGTGCCTGCCATGTACATGGTGTTCCCGCTCGAGGGTGCTATCGCCACGTCCAGCGTAGAGGAAAGGTTCGATTGCGAGGTGTTCTGGCACTGCTGGAGCTCCGGCGCGAGGATTGTCCATGTCGCGCCACCGTCAGTGGTGCGGAAGAGCGGGCCGCAAGTCCTCCCCCCTAAGTTGACAACTCCCAGGTGCGCGACGGCTATGTTCGGGTTGTTGGGGTCCAGCACGACCCGGTTCACGGGCGCGGCGCCCGGCGGAAGGTGGAGAGACCGCCACGTCGCACCTCCGTCATCTGACCTCATCAGCCCCTTGTCGAACGTCCCGACGTAGATGACCTGCGGGTTTGTCCTCGCTATCGCAATCGTCTGGACAGAAGCCAGGAAGAGGGTCGAGAACGCCAAACCTCCGTTGGAGGACTTTAGCAGCCCCACTGGAACGGTCGACCCGGCGGTCTGCTCTGTCCCTATGTAGACCGTGTTCGGGTCGGTTGGGTCGACTGCCAACGTCTCGAGGAAGTACCCGGTCGTCCCTTGGAAGAGCGATCTCCAATGGGCGCCCCCGTCGTTGCTCCGCGACGCGCCTCCTCCCTGGGAGGAGTCTTCAATCGAGGCGTAAAGGACCGATGAGTTCGAGGGCGCCACCGCGACGATGTTGAACTTCGTTCCTGCGACGCCGTTTGTGTAGCCCACCTCCTTCCAGAAGCCCCCCTTATTGTCGGACTTCCAAAGGCCTGAGTGGACCGCGGCCGCGTACACGATGCTTGTGTTCGAGGGGTCGATATCTATCGCTTGGACTTGGCCGCCGTCCGGACCGCCCAGCTGTTGCCAAGTCCCCTGGGGGGAGATCTGCGCCGTCGCGACGACGCTCGAAACCCTGAAGGCGGCGTACGGCTGCGAAGCCGCGAAGGAGACCGTGCCGAAGAGGAGGGGCTGAGGGTCGACGACGTCAATCACCTTGGAGCCGTTTATTGCCGCCTGTAAATGCCCCCCAGTAGCATTGACGCTAACCTGATACCATCTGCCCGAGCTGGCGGCGTACGCCGCGCTGCCCAGAGCGCTCGTCCTGACGACAGGCGCCGCGGTCGTTATCTCGGTGATGGTCCTGTTGAGGCTTACCTGACCTGAGCCGAGATTGAGCCTCAAGACGTACGCCGACGCATTCGCGGGGATGAACTGCTGTCTGAAGTTCAGGTCGAGGATCGAGCCGTTCACGGACTTCACCGTCGCGGAGACGGTCATGTTCCTCCAGTCCTCCCCCTCCGTGTACATGATGTTGATTGCGGGGCCGCCGTTTGCCTGGGCGTTCAGCACCTGCTGTCCACCGTCAGAGACCAGCCCGAGGCTGGACTGCGCGTTCACGCCGGGCTGCACATACCATCCCCTGGTGTAGCCGTGAGCGAAGTCCGACTGGTAGGTCACCTGCTTCACTGGTTGGACAGGGACCGCCGCGGCGGCTGTCGGGCCGCGCCCGATTGCGTTCCCCGAAGAGACGACCAACAGCAAGACCATCGTGATTGGCACCGCCCTTCCTGCTGTCCTCGCCTTCGGAAAGACTGGGCCCCATCTCCAGCCCAAGATGACGGCGCAGAGTCCGACCGAGAAGGCCGCGAGCTCGAGGTGTCCTACGCCAGACTGGAGCCAGACAAAGACCGGCGTCTGGGACACTGGTTCCGCCTGAAGGATGGCGGCGGTTGGAGCAGGCGGGCCCACGAGGGTGTCCACATGGTCGTGGAAAGCCGAGTAGCGCGCGGACGGCACATTGCAAATCGGGCAGAGACCAACGGCCGGAACTCCGGAAGCTGTGGTCTGACCGTGTGGTGCTTGAACTGCAGAATAGGTGAAGGCCGCGAGAACCAGAGACGCCCCGACGAGAAACGCGAAGCGGAGCCCGCCGGCGTTCCGAGGCTTCAAAGATGGCGCCCAATTCTCCGAGTTGGTATTTAGCCTTGAGAGTGCCTACCGGCCCCTAGCCCGGCCTTTCCTTGCTTTTTACTCGAGGAAAGAGGCTCTGCAAGCGGGCTTCTATCATTGCCTGGACCTCGTCGAACGGGAGCGTCGCGTCGATGACCGGATATCCGTTCCTTCTCGCAATCCCGAGGTATTGCTCCCTCTCCGACTCCAGCACCTCACCGGGATAGTGGATGTGGGCCGCGCGCTCGCCTATGACGCGCAGGGACTTTTCGACCGGGACGTCGAGCACGAGCGCGAACGTCGGCTTTGGGGAGAGATATAGGCCCGCGATCGCCCTAACCGGATATCCCAACGCCTTGTACTTGACATAGGTGCTCCAGATGAACCTGTCGTAGATCACGATTCTCCCCTCCAGCCTGCAGCCGAGCGAACTCGAGAGCTGGAGGATGAGGTTGTCCAAGAGCGAGGCGACCGGTCTCAGGGGGTTACCGCTGCGCCTGAACCGGTACCCATCACCCCTCTCTCCGGAGCCGCGCACGCCGGTAAAGATCCCCGCGAGGCGGTCCACGAAAAGGTACCTGTGGAAGGGCGTCACCCTGCACCTGTATCCCCTCTCCTCGAGCCACTCGCCCGTGACCGCCGCGTGCGACGACTTGCCGCTCCCGTCGATCCCGAGCAGGGCGACCGATCCTCCTCTCCTTCCCGTCCTGAGCGCGTAAAGCGCCCTCCTCTGGAACTCGTCGTTGAGGTAGATCGCTCCCGTCAAAAGGATGATCCCAAGGGATGGGAATATGTAGACGCTTGAAAGCGTGACGAGGTACCCGCCAAGGGAGGCGAGCAAGACTCGGAAGGCGTTGGGGATGTCGTTCAAGGGGTCGACGTGCCTGGCGAAGCTCCTCGCGATTCCGTAGGCTCCGAAGGAGGCTTCAAAGATGACCGGAAGAAGTATTCCCGAGGGCCCGAGGAGGAGAGAGAGGAGCGCAGTAATCAAGAAGAATGCCAGCGAGACGATTTTCATCTTCAACTGATGCTTGTGCGCTCTCCTTGCCTCCTCCCGGCCGCGTCCCCTTAATTACCTCGCCAGCGAGCTCCCGGTTGCAAGGCCGTTTTCGTCGTCCGTCCCTCCGTTGTATTTATCCGGCCCACGACCGAAGGAGCGACTGACTGTGGCTCCAGAGATTTCCCTGAGGAGGACCGGGCTGGTCGTCTTCGCCGCGAGGATTGCCAGCATCTTCACCGGCCTGGTCTTCCTGGTCATGATAACCCGGTCCCTCTCGGCGCAGCAGTTCGGGCTCTACGAGGTCATCACCGACCTGGTCGCCTTCGCAGCCTACCCCGCTGGCCTGGTCGCGTTCTGGGCCACCAGGGACATCGCGCGCGGCAAGATGTTCGGAAAGACCGCGCTCGTCCTCAACGTCGTTCTCAGCGCCCTCGGGGTCGCCCTATACCTCGGGCTCTCGTACTTCAGCGCCTCGAAGATCCCTTCCGCGAGCTTTTCCATCCTCTTCTTCGCGGTCCTGCTTGTCCCGGTCGCCTACTTCAACCAGGCGGCGAACTCTGTTGTGGCCGGGCATAGACCCGTCGTCATGGGTTACGCGGTGATCTTCTCCGAGGTCGCGAAGCTCGCGGTCGCGTATCCGCTCCTCATCGTCTTCAAGACCGGGATAGACGGTGTGATACTCTCGGTGATGGTAGCCAACCTTGCGCAGTCAATCGCCTCCGCCGCCCTCGCGGGCGACGCGACGTCCAGCCCGATAAACTTCGAGCAGGGGAAGAGATGGCTGGTCCACTCCTGGCTCCCGATACTGACCACTCTCCCCATCTACCTCGGCCTCGCCGACACCTACATAGCGTCGCTCGCCGCCGGGGACACTGTCCTGGTCGGCCACTATCAGGCGGCCTTCTCCGTCGCGACCCTCGCGGGCTATTCCCTGTACCTCGCCTCCGCTATGTACCCGCTGCTGTTGAAGGGTGGGAGCGACGAGGTGACCGCGATGACCATCGACCTCGCGCTGGCCTTCGGGATCCCTATGGCCGTGGGGGCGGCCGTTCTCGCCACTCCGGTCCTCCACCTCCTCAACACGCAGTATCTCGATGCGAGCGAGCCGCTCGGGATCCTGGCCATCGCCGCCCTGGCCGTCACGGTCTCGGCGGTCTTCGACACGATACTCCTCGGCAGGGACAGGGTCGATGTTGACGAGTCAGCGAGGTTCAGCGACTACCTCAAGAGCAGCATCCTCTTCGTCGCGAAGGTCAACATCGCACTGGGCGTCGTCTACATCGTGGCGGTCTATCTCATAATCGTGATGGGCATCACCACCGGGCTTTCCGTCACTGCGACCCTCGACCTGTGGGCGCTTGCCCAGCTGGCAGTCCTCATCTTCTTCGTCTCCATAAAGGCGAGGAGGGTCCGAATGGTGGGCAAGCTCATCTTGCCGAGCTCCATCGGATATTACATTGCGGGGTCGGGCGTCATGGCGGTCGTCCTCTACCTGCTGAAGGGCTTCATCGTGTACAGCGGGGGGACGTTCTTCCTCGCCTTCGAGCTCGTCGTCGTCAGCGCCGTTGGGGTCGGGGCCTACGGCGTCTTCGTCCTCTCCCTGGACAGGACGCTCAGGGACTTTCTCCGAAGAGCGCTGACCGAGACATTCGCGTGACCGCGACGGCCGGGGTCACGGGTCGGCGAGGAGCCGTCTCAGCGCGGCCACCTCCTCCCCGTGCAGGGTAGTCAGCTCCTCCTGCTTGCGCCTCATCCTCGCTGCCCACTCCGCCCTCGTGGGGTCTGAGCAGAGCTGCCTCACCTTGTCCGCGACGTCCTCCACGGCCGAGTCCGCGTAGAGGAGCGAGTCGCCGAAGAGCTCCTCCACGACCTCCTGCCTAGAGGAGACCACCGGGAGCGAGCTGGCCGCGAACTCGAAGAGCACGTGGGAGAGCGTGTAGGGCTCGTCCGTGATGTTGAGCGCGAAGTCGGCCGAGGCCTTCAACGTCTCATAAACCTCCCGCTCGAGGAACCCCGCGTACTTCACGTTCGGTGGGAGGGCCAACCGCGAAAGCCTCCCCTCGAGCTTCTCTCTGGGGCCGCTTATCACCAGCGAGACCCCCTCTTCCCTGACCCTAGCCACAGCCGCCGCCTCGACCTCTAGCCTCTCGAGAGGGTGCCCCCCGTGCGAGGAAATCACGAGGACCGCCCCCTCCGCCATCTTGCGCCTAAGCGCCTCGTCGGGCCAACGGTCGTTCTTCGGGACGTAGTCGTGGTAGACCAGGACGCTCCTCGCGCCCATTTTCGAGAGCATCCGCGCCCAGAAGCCGTGGGGGGTCGTGTTCGCATCCGCGGCGCGCGAGACCACCCCCTCGAGGAAGCCTATCCCCAGCGAGAGCGGGCTGCGCCCCCCGAGAGTCTTGACGCTCCATATCGAATGGTGGTCGATGACGAGCTTGGCGCCGGTGAGGCGGCAATAGAGCAGGCAGGTCAGAGGACAAAAGACGGGCGGGTTCTGGGCGTATACGACGTCGGGCCGTCTCCGCGCGAGCAATAACATCGTCCTGAAAAAGAGAGCGAGATAGCGGATGGGGGCGAAATACCGGGGACCGTAGAGAAGCGTGATGCTCACGCGCTCGGCCCCCACCACCTCGGCAAGCTCATCGGCGCGGTCCCCAAATGGACCCCATAAAATCAAGCAAGCCCGCATCTATCCAGCGCCAAGACCCTGTGCAAGTAACTCGTCTAACTTTTGCCCCACGATGTCTTTGTTTTCTTTGAATTCGTGTTCCCATGCAACCAAGACTCGCCAGCCACGCTTCCGTAGCTCATCGAAAATTTGTTGGTCTTTAATCTTGTTCTTGAGCCATTCAGGCACAATCGGGTTATGTTCGGGACAATTGTGCCAGAAACATCCATTACAGAATATTGCTATTTTCTGTTCAGGCAAAATCAAATCAGGAAAACACAGGTTTTCGATTCGCTTACACGTCAGGAAGGGAACGCCCCGCTTGGCCAAAGCCTCGCGAGCGAGGCGCTCAATTCTTGTCGGCCGAGCGATTCGCATGAAATTCTCCTTTGCCTCCGGATGTTTTTGCCACCACCCAATCAAGAACGCGTGACTCCATATGGCGAACTGGCGCTTTCTTTCATCAGTCCACCAAGCTTTTTTCTTTTGACCAACACGTGCGACACTCTCCGAGGTCTCCTTAGTCAATCCCTTATTCCAGGGTGTCAACCCCATGTGAGAATCAGACATTCTCTTCCGCGTTTCAGGAGACAATCGCCCTGTACGCCTTCCTCGAAAGGCTTTCGAGAGTTTTTCCCTTGTGGCCTCGGTGTGATGTCGACCGATCCACAAAGCGTTGCCTCTCTTGAATTCTGTCCTGGGATGCCTTCCCTTGTTTGGATGGTGACCATGAGTCTCGAGAAAGTCTTCGTGATACCGCCTGTTCCCCTTAAGGAACCTAATCCGCGCTGCGTCTCCGAGCTTCTTTCCCTTACGCGCTATTGAGAGATTTTTCTTTGCTTCCTCGCTTAGGTGCTCTCCCTTCCTCGGCAATGAACAAGAATGTGGTCTGTAGATTTAAGCTCCACAAACCCAAAAGGGGCCCCACACAAGGACGAGTATCTTCACTCACTCACCCCGAGGCGGAACTTAGCATCAAGTCCAACTTCTCTCCAACTATGTCTTTATTGGTTTTGAATTCATGCTCCCAAGCTACCAAAATTCTCCAACCTCTCTTGGCGAGCTCGCTCTCGACGAAGTCATCCTTAATCTTGTGCCGTAGCCAATCAGGGACTGTCGGATTGTGTTCTGGACAGGCGTGCCAAAAGCACCGTGGCAAAAAATCGCAATCTTCCGTTGGGGTAGGAATAGGTCAGGATAGCAAAGATTCTCGACTCGCTTGGCAACCTCGAAAGAAACTCCCCTCTTGGAAAGGGAATCTCGAGCCATCATTTCGATTTTGGTGGGTCGATTGATCTGCGTGATGGTCTCCTTTGCTTCTGGGTGTGCTTTCCACCAAGCGGACCAGTAGCGCCTTCCCCGTTCTCCCGATGCGCGCCTTCTTTCCGGAGTCCACCTAGCCCTACCCTTAACACCAATCATGGCCACGCTGGGGGATTTCTCCTTGGTCAACCCCTTGTTCCAGGGGACTAGGCCCATGTGCCCGTCTGAGATCCTCTTTCTGATGTCTTCTGAGAGTTTCTGCCCCTTGAATGCCAGGGAGAGCTTCGCCTTTGTGGCATCAGAATGATGTCGCCCGACCCAGAGCGTATTACCTTTCTTGAATTCAGTTGGAGGGTGTCTGCCCTTGTTCGGGTGCCGTCCGTAGGTTCGAAAATATTCTTCGTAATAGCGTCGCTTCCCGTCCAGAAATCTTGCAATCGCTTCTTCCGACATCTTTTTGCGTCTTTTGACATTTCAAATTTTCCTGTTCATTTCGCCGGTGAGACGTAGATGTCTACCCAATGGGAGTCGAGTTTGACCTCCCATTAAAGCGCATATGCGGCCCCAATGGGCTCAAGCCCCTACCATTCCTTTGGTCAACGCGTCGGCCCCTGAATCGCGCTCTCGTTGGCGTCGGCCACTTTCTCACCGACCTTCACCCACGTGTGGCCGCTCGCGACCTCATTCGCGGCACCTCCGAGACGCGGGGGATAGTCCTGAGTGAGGATGGCCACTCTCATTGCTGCATCCAAAGGCGCCTCCATCGGTTCTTAAGCTATCGCAGTTTCGCTCTGCCTTCGGACCTCCGAAGACCGCCATTCGGAAGATTCACTAGTGATTTGGGAACCATTCCGGAAAAAGCACTATAACCCGTGCGGCATGGAATCTGGCTGGCTTGCGTCGGTTGGTCGTCCTCAGCGTGTTGCTGATTCTGGGCGGACTTACGCTCCTCCTGCCATCGAGTTCCCTTGTGAGCCAAATCGCTTCCGCAACGTCTTCCGGATCCGCGCCCGCGGGCGCCCTCGCTGCTTCGCGCACGTCCGGCACCGACGCGACGACCACTATCGAGTCTATGGTGGGGTTCGGCATGATAGGCGTGGGCCTTGTCCTCGAGGTCCTCTCACTGTTCACAGAGGTCGGCATGGCGGTCCCAAGCGGAGGCTCGCCCTCTGATGAGAAGGCGGGAGCGCAGGCATGAGCGACTCCGCGGCGGCGCTCCAGCCGGCGGCCCAGCCCCCTGTCGAAGAGTACGCAATACAGGTGGACAACCTGAAGAAGCGGTACGGCACGGGCGACGACGCGGTCCTCGCGCTGCGCGGGATGAGCTTCTCGATAGAAAATGGCGAGTTCATCGCGATAATCGGTCCCTCAGGATGCGGCAAAACGACGCTCCTCAACATCCTCGGGGCGCTCGACCGGCCGACATCAGGAAAAGTCTTCATCGACGGCGTGGACATCTCGCAGCTCGGCAACAAGGAGCTCGCGATGATAAGGAGCAGGAAGCTCGGCTTCGTCTTCCAGGATTTCAACCTCCTCTCGCGGATGTCCGTGGTCGAGAACGTGGAGCTGCCCCTTTTCATCGCCGGGGCCGACCCCGCCTTCAGCAGGCGGCGCTCAATGTCCCTCCTCGCGCGGCTTGGCATCGCGCACAAGGCGAACAAGAACGTCAACAACATCAGCGGAGGGGAGCGTCAGCGGGTCGCCGTAGCGCGCGCCCTCGCGAACGACCCGAAGATTGTACTCGCCGACGAGCCAACCGGGAACCTGGACACCAGGAACACGGAGATGATGATGGGCCTGATGAGGCAACTCAACAAAGATTTCGGGAAAACCCTCGTGATTATCACGCACAACCCGGAGGTCGCCTCCCACGCGCAGCGGGTGATATCCATCCGCGACGGCTCAATCGTGGAGATCAGGAGGAACTCAAGGGATTAAGATGAGGAAGCAGGTTTTCACGTTTTCGTCGGTGGCGCTCGCCCTGCTCCTTGTTTCCACGGCGATTTACTCGGTGCCCGCGAGGGCTGCAATCGGAGGAGCCTTACCGAATATCGCGTGTACCCCGCAGACGAACCCCTTCAGCGTGACGGGCGCCACTTGGGGGACCTCGGGGTCGCCGCTGAGCGTCTATCCCGGAGACCAGAACGTCCCTCTAACGATAACAATGCTCTTTTCCGGCCCGTGCACCTCCCCGCAGGCGACCTTCACCCTGAACCTCGCGTCCGCATTGAGCCCCACTCCCTTCACTGGGCCTAACGGGGCGACTCAACCCAGGGACATCAGCTTGAACATCGCTCCCAATACGTTCGTCGCCGAGACCTTCTACCTTAACGTCGCCCAGGCCGCCACTACGGGGGTCACCTACTTCGTTCCGATGATCATCCAATACGCGAACAACACCGTGTCGAGCGTCGTCACCCAAGCTGCGCAGGCGCCGATCGCACTCTATGGGCCGGTCCAGCTCAACTTCGGCGCAAGCACTACCCACCTGCTGGGCGGGGCCGTGGACAACGTGACCATCTCGATCTCGAACTCGGGGTCAGCCGCCTCGGGCCCCGTCTCGACGACGGTGAGCGCGCCCGCGAGCGTCACCCTCCTCAACCAGCTAGGAGCGACGACCGCTCTCGCGCCGGGCAACGGCGTCACCCGAGTGCTGCAGCTGTTCGTCCCGACGTCGCTGAGCGGGACCGCGTTCACGCTCACGCTCTCTGCCAAGTACCTCGACGCCTACTCAAACAGTCAGACCATTGCGCAGACGATTGGATTCATGGTCACCACGCCGACCGTGGAGCCCGCGTCGTCGTGGGTCGCCGAAGGGGCGCAGTGGGGCAGCGCTGCCTCGGCCAACTCGCCTTTGCCAGGGACCCAGGACACCCCGCTTGTGGTCAGTTTGCAATACCTCGGCTCCACCCCCGTAACGAGCCTCCAGGGGACGATCCAGCTCCCGACCGGCGTGACGGACCTCAACGGGCGTAGCGCGGCGGTGGCCTTCTCGTCGGCGACGACCAATCAATACGGGGCAATCCAGCTGACCTTCTACCTCAACATCGCGAGCACGGTCAAGCCCGGGAACTCCAACTTCACTCTTACGCTTACCTGGATGACATCGCAGTCCCTGGGCCTCACCCAGACCGCCGTCTTGACGCCTCCTCCGATATCTCAGCTTCAGTCGTCCTTCCAACCCGAGGGCGCGACATGGGGAACGTCCTCGGCGGCGAGCTCCCCTGTCCCTGGGACGCAGGGAGAGCCCCTCGTCGTGAGCCTCCAATACCTCGGGACGACATCGGTGACGAGCCTGAGGGGGACGCTCATCATGCCACCCGGGATCACAGACCTCAACGGCCACCAAACGGCGACGGCATACGCCGCGACGGTCTCCCCCAACCAGGTCATTACGCTCACATTCTATCTCGACGTTGCGAGTACGGTGAAGCCAGGGAGCTACAACTACACTCTCGACCTGTCGTGGACGACCTCCGTCGGGGTCTCCCTCACCCAGAGCAGCGCCCTGACGCCGCCGCCCATCGCTGCGCCCGCAACGACGACGAGCTTCCCGCTCTCCGTTAACCAGGTGAACTCGACAGTGTCCGCGGGGTCCCAGACCTCGGCTGGCTTCCAGCTCGCCAACCAGGGGAACGCCGCGATCTACTCACCGACGTTCACGCTCACTGTCAGCTCGCCGCTGGTCCTAGCATCCATCGGGACGCCGGTCCCGACCTCGGAGCTAGACCCCGGGAAGACGACCACCTTTGTGGCGCATCTTACCAGCAGCCCTAC
>JBGPFY010000008.1:0-12606 GCA_041483615.1 Nitrososphaeria archaeon
CCGTGGATGAAGGGCACCGTGATTGTGAAGTCGCCGTAGGGCAAGGCGGCGATGGGCACCTTGGTCGCGACGCAAGCCGAGGATGAAGACAGGAGGTCGTCAAGGCGCCGTCTCCTGAAATCCGCCTTGCGACTCTCGGTGGTCGCGGGGGGGATAATCGTCCTCGGCGGGGCGGCAACGCAAGTCGCAGAGCCGAACCCTCCCTTGAAGGCAGCACCCCAGGTCCTTCCGCCCGTCGGGGCGGGCGGCGCATCAGGCGGCTCAATCAGGGTCAAGGTGATGTATTTCCAGATGCGGCAAGTCGTCGCCAATGCCACACAGGATCATTTCGTCCTCGAGAGTCCTGCTTACTTCCGCGACCTCCTGAATAATGTCGTAGAGAAGCATCCCTTGCTTTCGACAATGACACCGACGATGATGATATTGGTGGACGGCGTCCCCGGGCAGCCCGGCACACAGTTGAGGGATGGAGACGAGGTCGACCTCATACCTTCCATGGCCGGCGGCTAGCCGACCGTAGATCGCGTAATCCGCCCGCCGGAGTCATCGGGAGGCAGGCTCGACGGGGCCACCTTGTTTCAAGACGGCGCGGACATCGACGGTGAAAGCTCCGTCGGCGTTGACGATGACCGGATTGAGGTCTATCTCTCTGATTTGGAGGTCAACGATCATCTTCGAGAGCAGGAGGATCGTTCTCACGACCGCCGCCTCGTCATAGCCCCTTCTCCTGGCGTTCAACATCTGGTGGACCCTGCTCTGGCGAAGCATCTCTTCGACCTCGTGCTCGGTGACGGGGGCCAACCTGTGGGAGGGACTTCCCACAACCTCGACGTATATGCCGCCGGCCGAGACAATGACCGTCTGACCGAAGATGGGGTCGTCCAGCCCGCCGACGAATACCTCCAACCCGCTCACCTGCTGCTGCATCAATACCCGAGGCGTAATCCTCGAAAGGTCGGAGAAGACTTTCCTCACCTGCTTCGCGCCCACAACGTCCACGACGACGCCCCTGAGCTCTGTCTTGTGGATAGGCTCGTCCGGCGAGATCTTCATCACGAGGGGATATCCGATGCCCCCTGCGGCCTTGACGGCCTCGTCCGAGGCCGTTACCACTTGGTAGCGAGGGACTTTGATCCCGTACAGCTCCATGAGCCGCAGGCCTTCGCTGTCTCTCAAGACCCGCTTGCCTGAGACGAGCCTTCCGGCCTCGGGAATCGGGTGTGGCGTCCGGTCCTTCGTCCTCGCCGCGGGGCGATTGACATAGTGGCCGATCGCCCTGACAGCGTCTTCCGGGAACCTGAAGTTCGGGATGCCTGCTGCGTCGAGGATTCCCGCCGCGGCGTCTTCATCGGCGCCCATCATGACGCCGACCACGCTCCGCCCCTTGAACCCCACGATCGTCTCCGCGACCTCCACGCAGCTCAACAGCGGCAATGACTGGACCAGGACGAGCTTGGTGCAGTCGAGGTGCTGCACCTCCGCCAAGGCCGCCCTATACCTGTCCGCAGTTGAGTCGCCCGAGAGGTCAAGCGGGTTCCTGGGTCGGATTTGGGGAGGCAGGATCGATGAAAGATTTGAGGTCGTCAGTTCTGGAAGGGCGGCAAGGCGGAGGGAGCGACGCTCTATCTCGTCCGCGGTTATCACGCCGTGCCCTCCTGAGTTCGTGACCACGAGGATGTCCGGCTTGATAGGCTCCTGGCCGATGAGGAGCCTCGCCAGGTTGAGGGAGTCCTCAAGGCTCTCCACGAGCATTCCGCCCACGGCGTCGACCGCCGCCTTGAACACGTCGGCGGATCCCGCGAGGCTGCCGGTGTGCGTCCGCGCGGCTTCCGACCCCTTCTTCCCCAGGCCGCCCTTCAGAAAGATGACGGGCTTCCGCCTCGTGGCCTCCGGAGCGAGTTCCAGGAACCGCCGGCCGTCGCTGACGCTCTCGAGGTATACGAAGATGACGCTCGTACCCGGGTCGTGGGCAAGAAATTCCAGCACCTCCGCCTCGGAGACGTCAGCCTGGTTGCCGAGGCTCACGAAGTAGCTTATCCCGGTATTGCTTCGCCTGGCCCACTCCAGCATGTATATCCCGAGCCCCCCGCTCTGCGCGACGAGGGCCACTTTACCTCTCGGGACCTCCGAGAACGTGAACGTGGCGTTGAAGGAAGGCGTCACCAGCCCCAAGGTGTTAGGCCCGAAGACTCTAATCCCCGCTCCCGCGGCTATTTCTCGGACCCTCTCCTCGAGCTGGGCGCCTCGCTCGTCGACCTCTCTGAAGCCTGATGTGATGATTACGGCGCCACCGACACGCTTCTTCGCGGCGTCAATCATGACCCCCGGGACGGCGTCGCTCGGGACAGCGACGATGATGAGCTCGACCTCCTCGTCGATGAGAGATAGCGAAGTGTAGGCCTTCCTCCCGGCGATTTCTCCTCCGCCCGAGTTGACGGCGTAAAGCTTCCCGGGGAATGTGGCTACGAGGTTCCGAAAGACAATGTTGCCGATTTTGTCCTCGTTCCTCGACGCGCCCACGACCGCGATGCTCCTAGGGTTCATGAGGTCTCCCAGGGAGTTCGTTGACCGGGAACCGCCGCTAGTCAAGGAGCACCCCCCCGGCACTGGCGCCTGAATCCAGTTAAAACCTCTCGATGCCCTAATGTTGGTGCTCGTCCGACCCGATTCTGCGCTAGCAAGCTTGTCCTCGCATGGGAGCTCGGAGTCAGACCAAGGTGACCTGGTTCCTCTTGAAGCCCGCTTCAATCCGCTTGCTCACCTGGCCGAGCATCTTGCGCCGCTCTACGGTCGACGAGCCCAGCAACTCCATCATCTGCAAGCTGTTCTCGACTGCGTATCCCCTGAAATGGTTGTTGAAGTATCCATAGACTTTCTTGGTTTTCGTGGCCATGGCCTCGACCCTTTTGGTCCACTCTCGGAGCTCATCTTGTCGATACCTGTAGTTGTACCAGGGCTTGTCGCCTCTGCCGTGCCATCTCAGGAACGCAAAGTCTGCTGTCGTGGTGGTGTCGGGAGGAAGGAGAGGCTCATCCACCGTCGTGATTGCCACGTTGTGCGCCCTCAATAGGCCGACGGCGTCATCCTTCTTCAACCACGACTTGTGCCGGAACTCCGCGGCGAAGTGGACGTCATTTGGGAGGACGCCCAAGAAGCCCTCGAGCTTCCTGAGGCCCTCCGAGTAGGCGAAGCTCGGAGGAAGCTGGATGAGCAACGGCCCGAGCTTGCCCTCGTCGATGAGCGGCTTCATTAGGTGCAGGAACCTCAGGAGGTCTTCCTTCACGCCCTTGTTGACGTCGAGGGCTTTCTCGTGGGTGATGAGCTTCGGAAGCTTCGCGCTGAAGACGAAGTCGGGCGGAGTGTTCTTGGTCGCGCCGATTATCATCCCCTTGTTTGGGTAGGCGTAGAACGTGGAGTCGATTTCCACGGTATCGAAGAACTTGGAGTAGTATGTGAGCTTCTTCTTCTCTCCCTTTGGATAGAAAGGACCCTCCCACTCCTTGTAGGACCAGCCCGACGTCCCCAAGCGGACTTGACCCAAGCCTCGGTTGCCAAGGGCGGCCCATTGATAAGGCCGACAGACCATACCGAAGACTGCGGCGGGTCTTTACGGGGTGACGTTAAGCAGCCCGTTTTGCATGTAGATGTGAATCGAGCAGAAGATGTCGCAGTAGATTATGTATGAGCCTGTCTCGTCGGCGATGAAGGATAGTCTGAGCACCTGGCCTGGGACGAGGGTCTTTTGGCTCTCGACGAAGTAATGCGTTATTTGGAATCCGTGGGCTTGGACGTCCGTGTTGCAGACGACGATCGTGACGTTCTGGCCTTGATGGACCGTGATAATCGGCCACGACTTCGTTGGTGCGCCGTGGGCGATGCTGTCGTTGTAGCCGGTGTTGGTCGCGATGATCAGGAATCCGTCGCTGGGCTTGGCGCATCCGGCCGGCAATGGTCTCGGACCGGGGCCGCCGCCTGTGCTCAGCACGTACAGCGCGGCGGTCGCGCTGGCGCCCAGTAGAACCACGACCAATACGACGAGAATTATGCGTCGGTTTGAGCTCAATTAGGTGTCGGCGTTATTCATGGAGCAAAGCCGCCAGATAAAGGCATGCGAATCCGAGGATGATGAGAAGGCCAATCCTCGCAGACTCTCCGGTCGAACTCGTGCTTTGGAAGAGCGGCCTCGCGAGTCTGAGGGCTGCGTAGATGGACGTCCCGAGGCTGACGGCGAAGAGGTACGTGAAGTCCCCGCTCGCATATGCCTGGACGAAGTAGTATGCGGCGGCGCCACCGATTATCCCCGGGAGGGCGAAGGCCAAGGTCAGGACCAAGACGTCCTTCAGGCGCCCGGCCGAGTCCCTTGCGTGGTCCCTGGCATAGACCCAGTAAGCGGCGCCGACCATCACGGGCTCGAGCCCCTTATGCGATATGAAAGAGGCGGCAGCCGAAAGTCCGCCGAAGGCGTCGATTAGGTTCGTGATAGGGGTAGTGGCCGCGGTGGCTCCGACGGCGGCGCCCTCGCCTAACCCATGCAACCCCACCGCGACGGCTACGAGCAGGGGTATCGCGAAGCCGAAGCTTTCCCCCGCCCGACCTTCGGCGAACATGTTCCCGTCGAGCGAGAAGACCAGCAACGTGCCTACCGCGAACGCGACCCAGAGAGCCAATTGGGAGATTCCGCCGCCGAACCCTTGACTGACTCCGAGGAAGGAGGAGTCGCCGATTGTGTCTACGAAGAACCAGAGGTAGATGCCGATTGCGAAGGCTGCCAGATACCTGGGGCTGGCGTAGCGTGCCGCGGCAGAGACGATCAGAAGGGAGACGAATGTCGGGACGAGGAATGCCGTAAGAGTCGCGCCGAAGGTAACCGCGAATCCCAGCATGACGGTCATGAAGCCGCGTTGAGGATTAAGCCTTTCGGCGCGATGGGTTCAACACCCGACGGCTTGTCTCGTCTGAGAGGCCTCGAGTTCGAAATAATCTTTAACACAGCAAAAGGCCCCAAGATATGAATTGCGGCGAGGAGTCTCCTCGAAAATATTCTTGGGCACGGTCTTGGTTCTCCTCATAGCTGCGCTCTCAGAGGGAGTGTACTTCGACATCTCGCTCAGGCAGCAGTCGAGCGACCTGACCACGATCGTCTCGCAACTGATATCCCCTACTACGATAACGCAGACCCAGGCCTCGACGGTTGTCTCGACTCAGACCATCTTCACCTCGGCCTCGGGCGCCACGTCCCTCCAAACGGTGACGGTGACGTCGACCACGCCGGGATTCAAGACAGGTCTGTTCTTCAACACGACACTGATAATAATACCAAAGGGGGTCGCTCAGAATCGAAGCGAGAATTTTGTCCCAGCAGACGTCAAAGTCGTTATTGGGGTGAACAACTCCGTCACGTGGATAAACCAGGACAACCTCAGCCAGCACACGGTCGTGACGAATGTCGTTCCCAGCGGTGGGACTCAGGTCGACCTGATACTGGGGACGAACGAGACCTACACTGTGAAATTCGCTGTCGCTGGAGTCTACAACTACTACTGCATGTGGCACCCGGAATGGATGAAGGGGACCATCACTGTCCTGAGGGGTTAGAGACTAGCCTTTCCTCTCGGCAGATGCGAGGCTAGACCCTGACCTGGTCTCCCTGGCCTCGACGAAGCGCCTAATCCCCTCGTCAGTGAGTATCCTCTTGACCAACGAAGGTCCCTGGTATACCAGAGCAGTGAAGATCTGGATTGTGGTGGCGCCGAGCTCAAGGAGCGCTTTCGCGTCTGCCGGGCTGCTGACCCCTCCGCAGGCGTTGACCTCGAAGAGACGACCGACCGTCTTCCTGATCCGCTCGACCGCGGCCTTGGTGTGGTCGAGGAGAGGCGGGCCGCTACGGCCTCCTGTCCCGATGGCCATCCGCCTGTCCTCTATGGGTATGGAGTTCGATGCCGTTACACCTTCAAAGCCCAAAGACTCCCACTTTTTCACAAGGGCTATGACGCCGTCGAACTGAGCCTCGTCCATGTACGGAGGAGTCTTGAGATATGTTGGCTTGGTCTTCGCGTCTCTCAACGACTGCGCGAGCTCGGCGAAGGCTGCCGGCTCGCGCAAATCCCGGAGCTTCGGCGTGTTGGGCGAGCTCAGGTTGAGCTCAACGCCAGCGACGTGCTTCTGGACCTTCGAATAGCACCCGAGGACTTCATCCATCGTCCTCCCGCTCACACTTGCGACTAGAGTGCCCCTAATCGCCTTCCGCGAGGAGAGGTTGCGGATGAGCTCGTCTATTCCCGGGTTCGGGAACCCGAGGGCGTTTACGAGCGTCCTTCCCTCCTTGTCCCGGGCGACCCTCGGCTTCGGGTTTCCAGGCCAGGGGGATAGGGTGAAGGTTCCGGCCACGAGATAGCCGAACCCCAGCCTGGCCAAGCTGTTGATGTGCCTCCCGGTCTTGTCGTAGCCTGCGGCGAGGCCCAAGGGGTTGGCAAGCTCGCCGAGGGCGGTCTTCACCGGCATGGGCTCAGCGGAAATCCTGGACGCGAACCGCAGGAGGCCGAGTCCGAGGTTATGCGCTCTCTCCGGGTCCAGGACGAAGAGGATGGGCCGCGCGACCTGGAACCCGTCCAACTGCGATCAGCCCGCGCTCCTCTTTTCCGGAGGGCGATGGTATGTGGGCGGAGGCGACCTAATGAGCTTCGGTTGGCTCGTCAAAGAGGCGTCTGCATCTCCCCGCTGAACCGATTGTCGATGTGGCCGTCCTCCATGACCGGGTGACCTCTCACGACGGTGTAGACGGCCGCGCCCTTCGCCTTGAACCCCTCGAAAGGGCTGTACTTTGCTTTGCTCAGGAATCTTGCAGGGTCTATCTTCCATTCCCTCTTCGTGTCGACAATCGTGAGGTCGGCGTCTGATCCGACCCCGATCCGGCCTTTCTTCGGGTATAGCCCCCAAGCTTTGGCAGGGCCCGACGATGTCAGTTGCACGTATCTTGAGAGGGAGAGGAGGCCCCTCTCGACGCAAGTGAGCATGAGCGCCACCGATGTCTCGAGCCCGGGGAATCCAGAAGCCTGCTCGAAGATCGACGCGCCCGAGGTCTTCTCCTCGATCGTGTGGGGCGCATGGTCGGTCGCGATCATGTCTATCGTCCCGTCCCTCACTGCCCGCCAGAGGGCTAGCCTGTCCTCCTTTCGCTTGACCGAGGGGTTGGCCTTCATCAACGAGCGCTTCTCGGCGTAGTCGTCCTTGTCCAGAAGGAGATACTGCGGGCAGGTCTCCGCGGTCAAGCCTCCCCGACGGCGAGCGAGTTTCGCCTTCTTGACCTCCATCGCGCCAGCGGCGCTGCTAAGGTGGGCGATGTGCAGGTCGCACTTGGCTTTTCTTGCGAGGGCAATCGCCCGCCCGACGGCAGCCTCCTCGACTCTCTCCGGTCGCGATTCGTAGTGAGCCACCGGGTCCCTCCTGCCCTTCTCCCTCAGCTTCGAGATCCGGTCCTGCAGCATTTCGTTGTCCTCGGCGTGCACGGAGACCCTAGTCCCTGCGTCGGCGAGCATCGACAGGTCTCCCGAAAGCTCGCCACCTGATGGCGAAGCAACTTGACCTGTCGTGTCCGCCATATACCACTTGAATCCGATCACGCCTTCGCTGAGGAGGCCTGCTATTTCCCCCGAATTCCCCTCTGTGAGGACGCCGTAGAAGGCGTAGTCGACCAACGCTTTCTCCTCAGCCGCGGCCATCTTCGACCTCAGCGCTTCGACGTCCTTGGTGGGAGGGGTATTGTTGGGCATGTCGAAGACCGTGGTCACCCCTCCTGCTGCTGCGGCCGCGGTCCCGCTGCGGAAGTCCTCCTTGTAGGTCGCTCCCGGGTCCCGCATGTGCACGTGGACGTCGATTACTCCTGGCAGGACCAGAAGGCCTGTGGCGTCGATCACCTTCGGGGCGGTTGGGGCATTGGAGTTCGGGCCTATCCAAGTTATCTTTCCGCCCTTCGCGGCGATTGCGCATTCGCGCAGGGACGATGAGACGGCGACCCTCCCGTTCTTGATGACCAGGTCGGCCTGACTCAAAATGCGCTATGGCCCGAAGCCCGTTCCTCACTATTTATTGCTATTCCAAGGGAAGAGGCCCCGTCAGGCGGAATGAGTACTGGACCTTTCGTTCAGGGGGGAAGGCTTTATACGGACGAGAGGGTCAATACGAACGCAGAGCTTGTCCCCTGAACAAGGGACGGGGACAGGACTGCGGAAAGTAGAAAGCAAATGACAAGAATCGAGGAGGACGACAGCGGCATCGACTCCGTCCTGCTTACGGTAGAAAACCCCGTAAGGCGCAAGATCATCAAACAGCTCAGCAAAGAGCCTAGCTACCAGCTCCGCATCTCGAAGGAGCTGGGATTCAGCCAGCAACTGGTCGCGAAGCACCTGGATGCCATGGAGGACTCGGGGGTGGTCTCGTCTCAGATGGAGGCGAGCCCGCATGGTCCGAAGAGGAAGGAGTACCTCCTGAACAGGAGCGTCTCGCTTACGATTGACTTTGCCCCGAACTTGTTCAGGGCGCGGGTGGTGGAATTCGACCCGTTGCCAGAGCTCGACCTTCCCAGCTCCTCCGGCGAGGTCTTCAGGATGCTCGCGGAGGTGATGCAAAGACCTGAGGAGAACAGGAAGCTTCGCCCGCTCGCCTCGTTGATCAAGGAAATCGATACGAAGCTGGCCAGCCTGGAAGACGAAAGGTCGGTGCTCCTGTATCTCCGGAACCTGGCGATGAGGGAAGTATCCAGGGCGATCGGGGGAGGCTCGACAGGAGCCTGGGACGAGAGAGGTGTTCTCAACCAGCTCGTTGACGAGAACGAGAAGAGCCTGCGCGACACCTTCAGGGGCCTGAACATGGGCGACGAGTGGGTGTCGGCCATTCTCGCGGAACTCGAAAAGGAACTCTGAGCTGTTCCAGTTCTCCGCCTGTGTATCTCATAAAAATAAAGAGAGAGGGGATTACCCCTCAATCAGGAGCCTCTTTAGCCTAGTTGAAAAGTTGATTGTGGAACGCCCAGCTGATTCTGGAGGGTGCGTATCCTCTCAGAGTATTCCTTCATCTTGGGCGTGTCGTGCTGGACCTTTGCGATTTTGTACGCTTTCCAGGCCTTCCGAAGGGCTCCCCATGTCTGTCCCGTTGTGTAGGTGCTCATTTTCCTTACATACGATACCAATATCGCGATATTTTGAAATCTGGGTCTATCTTACTTGAGCACATAGTGCTATCAACTTCAACCATTTACGCGGCCGGATCGTTGTCGGACAGCGGCTGGGAGTCTCCAGCGGGGGAAGGGCGCTGCGCCATCGCGACGATGTCCTGTTGAATCTGCTCGCGTGTCTTGCCTTGGGTCGGGATTCCAAGCCTTCTGGCCGCTTCGATGAGGAGCTGGTCGCCCGTCTTCGCGCTGCTGGGCCCGGCTGGGGGCTGAGGGAGAGCGGACTTGCCTCCTTGTTGCGTCGCCTGGGGCAGTCGGGAGGAGGTCGGGGCGAGGGGCGCAAGAAGGGGGTTCGTCCCGTCCTGAATGCTAGTCGCCGCCTTTTGGAACTCCCTGGTCGCGTTGTCGAACTCCTTTCTTGCTCGGCCTATCATCCGTGCCAGCTCGGGAATCTTTTGAGGCCCCCACAGGAAGAAGACTATGATTATCACCGCAATCGCGCCGAACTCGAGGGGGTCTAGCGCCATCTTGGTTCTCTCCGGTCAGCCTTCCTTTGGAAAATGCGGCCCTTCCGTCTTATTAACATTGGCCGCCCGCACTCCGAGGCTAGATTGAACGCAACAACAGCCAGATGTTGCTTGGATGCTCCTTTATCCTCCGCATCGAGTAAGCATACCATTCTTCGCCGTAAGGCAAGTAGTCGACCACCCGATGGCCGGACTTCGCAAGCCTGAGCTTCAGGTCGTCTCTGATTCCCCTTAGCATCTCGAACTCAAACTTCGTTCCGGGGTTAGAGTCGTGGAGCTTCTCTGCCTCCTCGATTGGCCTCGAGTCGTGAGTCGCGATGGCGAATCCCTCTCCCCTCTCGAAGAGGGTCTTCATCAGCCTTAGGAAGCTCTCCGTGATCTGCTGGCGGGTGTGGAAGACGATGTCGGGGGGCTCCCGATATGCCCCCTTCACAAGCCGGACCTTCCCGCCCAAGTCCATGAGCATCCGCAGGTCGTCCTCGCTGCGCTTGAGGTACGCCTGAAGCGCGACGCCTACGTTCTTGCGGGTTTCGAGCAGCTTTGAGTAGATGCTCAGCGTGCGCGTAGTCACGGCCGAGCCTTCCATGTCGATCCACAACATGCGACTCGTGCCTTCCGCTTCCGCCGCGAGCCGGGCGACCCTCTCCAATACCGCGGAGTCGTCCAGCGTTCCTAGCCCGAATTGCGTGAGCTTTACGGATATGCACCCGTCGATGCCTGCCTCTGCTATCGCGCGCTGGAGCTTGAGGTACTCCTCGAAGTGGGATTCGGCGACTAGTGGGTCCTCTACGTCCTCGCCGAGGTAGTTGAGGATTGTCCCCAGCCCCCTCGAGTTGGCCTCCTTGGCCTTGGCCAGCGCCGTCTCCATGTCCTTGCCGGCTATCCACCGTTTGGCGGCGCCGTACGTTATTTCCTGGAGGAGTCCCAATGGGAACGAGCCAACCGTTTTTATCGAGAGATATTAACGCTGGGAATCCGGTCTGGTCGAGTTGGCACCAACGCCGAAGGTTTCGGACTTGGAGAAGCGCGCTGGGAGGCTCGCCGACGAGCTAAGGTCGGCGGGACTCGGGGGAGCAATCATCGCCCCTGGGCCCAACCTCACCTACTACACGGGCGTCAAGGCTCAGCTCTTCGAGCGCCCCTTCCTCCTCTTCGTCCAGAGCTACGGGGACGCGCACCTCCTCGCCCCCAAGCTGGAGGCAGGGCCGTTTCGAGAGTCCATTGCTCTCACGGTTCACGCTTGGGACGACACTCAAGGGCCTTCCCGCGCTTTCAAGGAGCTCATGAATGGCATCGACGCGACCAAGACATGGGGCTGTGACGGGAAGGTCCCCTTCGGATTCCTGGACTGGTTGCTGAGCAGGGGGTTGAAGGTCAAGCCCGCGGACAACATCCTCCAGTCGATCAGGGAGGTCAAGGAGCCGGGCGAGCTGGAGCTGATCAGGAGGTCGGCGGCCATCTTGTCCGCGGCCATGCTCAAGGTGCCAGAGGTGCTCCGCGAAGGAATGACGGAGAAGGAGCTGGCACGCTCCATCGTCGAGGACGAGCTGGCCAGCGGGGCAGATGAGGCCGCCCCCATGGTCCAGTCGGGGGCGCGGGCCGCTGACCCTCACTCCGAGACGTCCGCCAAAAAGATAGGGCGAGGGGAGAGTGTTGTTGTCGACGTCGTCAGCTCCTATGGGGGGTACACGGCCGATATCACGAGGACATTCGTCGTAGGGGGCGACAGCGCGGTCGAGAAGACATACCGGAGCGTCTTGTCGGCGCAGCTGAAGGCGATCGACTCGGCAAAAGCGGGGGCCGCCACCGGAAAGGTCGACGCCGCCGCGCGCGACTCCCTGACGAAGGACGGCCTGGCCAAGTACTTCATCCACAGGACTGGGCATGGTCTGGGGCTTGAGGTGCACGAGGCTCCCTACATAGTGCCGGGGGGACGCGAGCTCCTGAGGTCAGGGATGGTCTTCACCGTCGAGCCGGGGGCATACATCCCGGGGAGGCTCGGTGTGAGGATAGAGGACGACGTCGCGATATTGGAGGGGGACCGTCGCGAGGTGGTCACGGGGAAAGTGCCGAAGGACTACGGGTGGTGGAGGAAGTGAGCGGGACGCGTTGAGAAACCACGAGGTCGCCGAGCTTCTGGACAAGCTGGCACAGCTCTCGGAGGCGGCTGGAGATGACAGGTTCAAGGTGATCGCATACAGGAGGGCGTCAACCAGCGTTCGCAACCTCGAGGAGGACGTCGAGGACGTCTGGAAACGGGAGGAGTTGGAGGAGATCAAGTACGTCGGCGAGGGAATCGCAAAGAAGATCGACGAGTACCTGAGGACGGGAAGGCTCGAGCTCCTCGAGAGGATGCAGAAGCGAGTGCCCACGGGCGTTACGGAGCTGATGAGGGTCCCAGGTATTGGGCCGAAGACGGCCCTCAAGCTCGCGCAGAACTACCACGTCAAGAGCGTCGACGACCTGAGGGTAGGTCTCGCCTCTGGCAGTCTCACGGACGCATTGGGGCAGGTGATGGCCAAGAAGATTGCCGAGGAGATCGATAAGATGAAGCAGGGGAGCTCGAGGATGCTCCTCGTCGAGGCGTTCCACCTCGCGACGCTGCTGGTGGCATATTTCGAGGAGAAGGGGATGGAGATCAATCCTGCGGGGAGCCTGAGGAGGGGTTGCAATACCGTGGGCGACATCGACATACTTGCGACGGATGCGAAGGCAGCCGATGCTTTCGTGAGCTACGCTGGTGTGGACAGGGTCATAGAGCGAGGGCCCACGCGGGTGAGCGTCTTCCTCAAGAGCGGGACGCAGGTGGACCTGCGAATCGTGAAGGAGGAGGAGCTCGGGTCAGCCCTCATCTACTTCACCGGGTCGAAGCAGCACAACATCGAGCTCAGGAACCTCGCCATCGAGAAGGGC
>JBGPFY010000009.1:0-12324 GCA_041483615.1 Nitrososphaeria archaeon
ATGGCCACTGCGTCAACCACTCGAACAGCGTCCTCCACTTCGGCGGGCGTCCGAGCAGTTTGGAGCTGCTTCCCACGCTACTCCAGGCGCCCGTGACCGAGGGCCTCTCCTTCAACAGGGAGAGGGAGTTCCTCGAGGCGTCGCTAAAGCTCGAGGGCAAGGAGACCCTCACGAAGGCGGAGAGGGCGTACGTGAAGCTCCTGGACAGATACGGGGGTCTGCGCCTGATAAACGCCGAGCTCGAGTTCCAGACCAGGAAGTGGAGGCTCATCAGGTTCCTTAGGGTGATAGGGGACGTCCGCATCAACACGGGGAGGCAGGGACTCTTCGAGTTCATCGACTGGGCCCACGAACGCACCGGCGTTCCGAGGAGCAACGTCTACTATCAGCTCTTCCCCGCGCATGAGGGGATGTTCCCGGGATACGCCACCGCCTACGCGGTCGTCGGCGAGGAGATCCACGCGATCGAGGACACGATAAAGGACGACAAGTCGAGGGTGAAGTTCTCGACCTACCTCACCGGGGTAGGGTTCCCTCCGCGGAGCATATACAGGAAGATGCTGCAAGACTTCGCAGCAGGCCTGTAGACAGAAGAAAAAAGCATACAAACGCGTCCAAGAATCTGCAATCTGTCGACAAACGCCAACACTCACCTCGGAAGATTGAAATATCATCCGTGAACGCGGCCCTCATCAGGCAGCGCGAGCGTGCCAAAACAGATTACCACCTTCGAGGAGTTCATCAGGCACATCCTCAAGCTGGTGTTATGGGTCGTCCTCCTGACGCCCTTGTTCATACTCCCTGTCTACTACGTATTCTATACGCTCTTCGGGACGAGCTTCGTCGATTTCTTCGCCCTCACCACAAAGCCAGAACAGCTCTCCGCCCTCGCTGCGCAGTTGATTACGACCGAGCCCGCAAAGACGCTATTCCAGCTGACGACCTTCCCTGGCTTCACGTTCGCGGCGGTCTTCTCGAGCGTCTTCATGATATGGGTGGAAAGGAAGTTCATCGCAAAGATACAGCTCAGGGTAGGCCCTCAGTACGCGGGGAGGTTCGAGGGGATTCTGCAGAATTTTGCGGACCTGTTCAAGTTGCTCTTCAAGGAGATGCTCATCCCCAGCGAGGTGGACAAGGCCGTTTTCATTTCAATCCCCCTCGCCCTCATGTTCATCGCGGGCTCGTTGCTGGCGCTCGTGCCCCTGAGCCCCACCACCTACATCGCCGACCCTTCCATCGGGGCGATCCTCGTCTTTGCGATAATCAGCTTCACACCGCTGGTCGTGATGCTGGCAGGATGGGCCAGCAACAACAAGTACTCGCTCTTGGGGTCGTTGAGGGCGCTCCATCAGATGGTCGCCTACGAGATTCCGATGATCCTCTCAGTGCTCGGGGTCGTCGTCCTATCCGGGTCGCTTGACCTGGTCAAGATAGTCGGCGCCCAGAGCGGCGTGTGGTTCGTCCTCCTGCAGCCCTTTGGAGCCATAGTCTTCTTCATCTGTGTCTTGGCAGAACTCGAAAGGATCCCGTTCGACCTCCCGGAGGCCGACTCCGAACTCGTCTCTGGATGGCAGACAGAATACGGGGGGATGAACTTCGGGATATTCCAGCTCGCGACCTACATCAAGTTCTACGCCCTCGCAGGCGTCTTCACGACGTTCTTCTTGGGGGGTTGGTTCGGGCCGGGACTCCTCCCACCGGAGGCTTGGTTCATCATCAAGACCTTCATCGTGATGGTGGCGATGATGCTCCCGAGGGCGATTCTCCCGCGAGTTAGGATTGACGTCCTCTTGAGGGGAGGATGGACCAAGCTCATGCTCCTCGCCTTCCTCAACCTCTTCGTCGCCCTGTTCGTCGTCTCACTCGGGCTCTTCCAGATAGGAGGCATCTGACCGCCTTGGGGACGATATCGTCGATCAGGGGCGCCTGGATCGCGACTTGGTCGGGCATAAGGCACGCCTTCAAGCCGAGGATGACCCTCCGCTATCCTGAGCAGAAGCTCGACCTTCAGGGGCCTGGGTACCACTTCGACCCGAAGAACGGCGTCGGGCTCCCTGGTTTCAAAGGAAGGCACTTGCTGCGGGAGGACAAGTGCACGGGCTGCCAGCTCTGTGCGATTGCCTGCGACGGCGTCGCCGTTGCCATCGAGATGCAGACCATGGTGAGGAACCGCCCGCAGAACAAGAAGAACTACTGGCCCGCTGTTGACTACGGAAGATGCGTCTTCTGCGGACTCTGCGTCGACGCCTGCCCTTTCGACGCCCTAGCAATGTCGAACGACTACGAGCTCTCGGCGTACGACAAGGAGAGCCTCAAGTACACGCCTGACATGCTCATGATCCCGCCGCCCGAGTTCGGGACCGCGAAGGTCAAGTTCGACCCAAAGAAAGGGAACGTCACACATGGTTGACGCGACGGACGCGGCGTTCATCGCCTTCACCGTCGTCACCGTCGGCGGAGCGGTCGCGGCGCTCGAGGCCAGGGAGATAATCTACGGAGCTGTCGGCCTCGCGACAAGCTTCTTTGGCGTCGCCTCGCTCTTCTTCCTCCTCGACTCCCCCTTCGTGGCGGCCTTCCAAATCACGGTCTACGTAGGGGCGGTCGCGGTCCTCGTCCTCTTCACGGTCATGCTCGTCAGGGAGGGCAGGTGGTTCGGCGACTCCATGGGCCCCGCATCGAAGGTGGCAGCCGTCGTGACCGTCGCCGCCCTGGTGACCTCCCTCGTCTCGAGCTTCATCGCCGCAGGGCTTTCCAGCGTCCCAGAGCAGACCGTCGCGCCGAGCTTCGTCGACATCGGGAGGCTCCTCACGGGGCAGTACGCACCCGCGCTCGAGATCCTTGCGTTGGTCCTGGCCGCCTCGGTGCTCGGGGCCCTGACGTTGGCCAAGGTCGACGGCGAGCCAGCCCGTCCCCGCACAATCGACGAAAAGGAGGCGCCGTAGCGAGACTTGGCCGTCGCCCTCTCCGACTACCTCTTCGTCTCGGCGCTCTTGTTCGCGGTCGGCGTGTACGGCCTCGTCACGAAGAGGAACGCAATGAGGCTAGTCTTCGCGGTTGAGATTCTCGTCAACGCGGCGAACATAAACTTCATCGCGTTCAACAGGTTCCTCTGGCCTAGCGCAATCGGTCAGACCGCGGTCCTCTTCTCGATCGCGCTTGCAGCTGCCGAGGCGGCGGTGATACTCGCGGTCGTCGTCGTCGCCTACAGGATTCACGAAGACGTCGACGTGAGCGAGCTGAAGAACTTGAGGGGGTAGACCATTTGGGCGAGACGTTAGTTCCCGGACCCTCAGTGGATGCGGCTAGCGTGGGAGGGAACTGGAAGAGCCAGGCCACCGGCCCGCGAATGAGAGGGGACTGACCCGGCCTTGAGCGCGATTCCCCTCGTCCTCCTCCAAGTGGTTCTTGTCCCGCTGGTTGCAGCCGTCGTCTCTTTCGCAGCGGGAGGCAGGCTGGGAAGGCACGTCGGCTGGGTTTCGTTCGGCTCACTGCTTTACGTCGTCCTCCTCCTGCTTTCGGTGGGGTTCGAGCTCTACGGGGGCGGCCAGGCACTGACGGAGACATACGCGTGGGCCCCCGCGGCCGGGCTGACCTTCGGTCTCCTCGCCGATGGCCTGAGCCTGCCGGTTGCCTTGGTGATGTCCCTCGTCTGCGCGGCCACGGCGGTCTACTCAATGCCGTACATGCGGCGAAGGTTCGAGGGTCTCTACGGAGGCGAGAGGAGGCGGCAATATGGAGTTTACAACCTCAGCTTCCTCCTGGTGGCCGCCGGGCTCCTCGGAATCTCGCTGTCCACGAACCTGGTCGAGCTGTACCTATTCGTAGAGCTGATGCTCATACCCACTTTCTTTCTCGTAGGGCTCTTCGGATACTTCCAGAAGGGGAGGATCGCTATCATGTACTTCGTCTGGAACCAGCTGGGGGCCTTCATCTTCCTGGTGGGGATACTCGCGGCCTACTCCGCGACGGGGAGCTTCGCCGTCTCGTCCCTCTCGAGCCTGGGGACAGGCTCCGCGCTCGCTTTCTGGGTCTTCTTCTTGGTCATGCTGGGCTGGTTCGTCAAGATGGGAGTCTTCGGGCTCCATATGTGGCTGCCGTCCTCCGAAGCAGAGCCCCCGTCCTCCTTCGCCCCCATAATGGCGACGGCCGTGGGCGTGGGCAACTACGTCGTGGCGCGGCTTCTTGTCCAAAACATGCCGACGACGTTCCAGACTTTTTCCATCCCGTTCATGATAGTCGCGCTCCTCACGATGATCTTCGGCGGGGCGATGACGCTCGTCCAGGATGACGTCAAGTACCTCTTCGCTTGGTCGACGATGAGCCAGAACGCCTATTCGCTGCTCGGGATAGGGAGCTTGACGGTCCTCGGACTCTCGGGCGGCATCTTCTACTTCCTGAGTCATGTCCTCGGCAAGTGCATCCTCTTCTCCGTCGCGGGGATCCTCCTCGCCATGACGGGCAGGCGCGACATGAAAGAGATGGGGGGGCTCGCGAGCAAGATGCCGCTCACTGCCACCCTCTGCCTCATCGGGGGGCTCATTCTCTCGGCGGTGCCGCCCACGAGCGGGTTCCAAGCCGAATGGATAATGTTCGTCGGGATCTTCTTCCAAGGTGCGTACGGAGTTACCACCAACCTCGTAGTCGCGGTCCTGGGGATCATCGCGACTGCCCTCACGGTGGCGTACACCTTCTGGCCCATGAGGAGGATCTTCTTCGGGCCTCTTCCCGAGCACCTCCGGAGCGTTACCGAGGCGCCATTGACCATGACCCTGCCGCTAGTCGCTCTCGCCGCAATCTCGATCCTCTTGGGGATCTATCCTGACCTGGTCACCAAGATGCTGGTCAGCTTCGCAAGCTCGCTGCCTGCGCTGAAGGGAGGCCTCTGACGTCGGGTTGGCGACCGCCGCGATCCCCTCCGTCTACGTCTGGCTCGTGGTAATCTTCCCGTTCGTAGGTGCGCTCCTTGCCCCGCTGCTCTCCAAGCTGGGCGCGAAGGCGCGAGATTACGCCTCGGTCGGGTTCACAGGCCTGTCTGCGCTCTTCGCCTTCCTGCTCCTGCTCCCCGTCCTGCAAGGCGAGTCGATCTCGGTCTACGACTCAGTCATCCCGACGTCCGTCCCTTGGATTTCCGAGCTCGGGATCAACATGGGCGTCCTATACGACCCTTATACGATAATCATCGTCAACGTTGTCACTTCCATCGGCCTCCTCATCATGCTGTACAGCCTCGACTACATGAGGGGGGAGCGCGGCCTCACGCGCTACTGGTTCTTCATGAACTTCTTCCTCGGGAACATGCTCCTTATAGTCCTCTCGAACAACCTCCTGTCGCTCTTCATCGGCTGGGAAGGCGTCGGGCTCTGCAGCTACGCTCTGATAGGCTTCCACTATGGCGACGAGCACAGCTCCTGGGTCGGCACCCCCGGGCAGAAGGTTCTAGGGGAGGAGCAGGCCTACTCCCCGTCCCACGCGGGGATGAAGGCGTTCGTCATGACGAGGATCGGCGACGTGGCCATGCTCATCGGGCTCTTCCTCGTCTTCATCTACGCGCGCACGTTCAGCTTCGAGGGTCTCGCCAGCGACAACTCATGGGCGACCTCTCTCTCGAACGCGGGGCTGCTGGTCCCTGCCGCCCTGCTGCTCTTCGGGGGAGCAATCGGCAAGTCCGCCCAATTCCCGCTCCAAGAGTGGCTGCCAGACGCGATGGCCGGCCCGGCCCCTGTGTCAGCGCTGATCCACGCAGCGACGATGGTGAACGCCGGCGTGGTCCTCGTCGCGAGGATAGGCCCCATCTTCTACTTCGCGATGGAGGCGAACCCCGCCCTGATACAGCCCTTCTTCCTTACCGTCGCGTGGATAGGCGCCATCACGGCCTTCCTGATGGCGACCCAGGGGATGGTCGGCTTCGAGCTGAAGAAGATACTTGCGTACTCGACGGCCTCGCAGATTGGCTACATGATAATGGCCCTCGGGATAACCGGTCTCTCCTCAGACTTCGCCCAGGGACTCTCGGCGGGACTGTTCCAGCTCATGAGCCACGCCATCTTCAAGGCCTGCCTCTTCATGGCTGCGGGCGTCCTCATCCACGTCACGGGGACGAAATACGTCAACGGGATGGGAGGCCTCAAGGACAAGATGAAGCTGACCTTCGCGGTCTTCCTCATCGCGGCCGCCTCGCTCTCCGGCATCCCTCCATTCAGCGGGTTCTGGAGCAAGGATGCCGTCCTTGCGGCCGCCTGGAGCGCGGGGCAGTGGGGCCTCTTCGCGGTCGGCGCGGCAACCGCAGGGATAACCGCCTTCTACACCTTCAGGATGCTCGGCCTGATTTTCTACGGGAAGGGCGACGACCATACGGAGGGTCACGCGCCCCACGAGGCGGGCCCTCTCGGCTGGGCCCCGTACGCAATCCTCGGGGTGATGACGGTCCTCATCGGCCTCCTCGCCCCGCTCTTCAACATCGAGGGCGCTCTCGAGGGGGCGGCGACCTCATACATCCTGGGACTCTATCCCAACGCCGTCCTCCCAGGCGTCCCGGCGGGCTTCTCGTTCGACCTTGAATCGGCGGGCATCGCCTTCGCGTTTGTCCTGGCAGGCGCCGGGGCAGCCTACGTGATCTACGTCGCAAGGCGCGTAGAGCCGAGCCGCTTCGTGGGGCAGACGGGCATCATGCACGGGATCCACGGCTTCCTCGTGAACAGATGGTATCTCAATGCCATCTACTACAAGGTCTTCGTCGACCCGGTCATCTCGTCCTCGCGGTGGGTCCTCAACAGCTTCGAGCTCAACGGGCTCGAGCGGGTAAACTCAGCCACGGCGATGCTCTGGATGCGCATCTCGCGGGCGGGGAACTGGATAGACGGCAGCGTGGTCGACGCGATGGTTAGAGACGTCGCCATCGATGGCGAGTCGATTTCGAGGGCCCTCAGAAGGGTCCAGAACGGCGTCCTCGAAAGGTACGCGCTGATCTTCTCCGCCGGACTCGCGATGATCCTCATCTTGTTCATCTTGGCGACTGGAGTCCTGGGCTAGGATGAGCTACACCGTCTCTCTCTTGATTCTCCTCCCGTTCTTGGGAAGCGGCGTTACCTACGCCCTCTCTAGCTTGGCCGCCGGAAAGAAGGCGGCGTCATCTCTCGCTCTTGCGTTCGCCTGCGCGACACTCGTCCTCGCGGGGTACGCGTTCTGGTCGGTCTACTCGAGCACCCCTGCGCTGGGCCAATATGCCCTGACCGAGAACCACCCATGGATAAGCCTCCCGGGTTTCGGGGTCGATGTCCTCCTGGGGCTGGACGGGCTGAGCGCCCCGCTCGTCCTAGTCTCGTCGATCCTGGCGGTCTTGTGCATCACGAGTTCGAGGTCTCTCATAGACAAACGGGAGCCTGCCTACTATTCGCTCCTCTTATTCGTCGAGGCCTCGGTGATGGGGGCGTTCACCTCGCTGAACCTCATCGTCTTCTACCTCTTCTGGGAGCTTACCCTCATCCCCCTCTTCTTCCTGATCGGGGTTTGGGGCGGTGACAGGAGGAAGTACGCTGCCCTGAAGTTCATCATCTTCACGTTCTCGGGGAGCGCGATAATGCTCTTGGGTTTCCTTAGCGTGTACCTGGGAGCGTCACCCTCCACCTTCGACATCCCCAACCTGGTGGGGAAGATTCCAGCCGCGCTCCAGTACCTCCCGCTCCTTGCGGTCTTCATCGGCGTCGCCGTGGAGCTCCCCGCTTTTCCATTTCACAGCTGGCAGCCCGACGCATACGAACAAGCACCCGCTCCGGTTAACGTCCTCCTCTCCGGGGTGCTGCCCAAGTTCGCAGGATACGCCGTGATCAGGATCGCGGTAGGCCTCTTCCCGCAGGCGGCGTATCAGTACGCCTGGGCCTTCATCGTCGTGGCGATCGCCTCGATGTTCTACGGCGCTGTAGTCGCCCTCCTGACGAGCGACATGAAGCGGATGTTCGCCTACACCAGCATCAGCCACATGGGCTTCGTCCTCTTCGGGGTGTTCGCGACGGTCGCGTCCGGGAACCCTCTCGGGATAGAGGGGGCGATATTGCTGATGTTCACTCACGCGCTCGCGATCGGAGGGCTCTTCACCCTTTCGGGGTTCATCCAGAACCAGTCCGGTACCAGGCAGATACCCCTCCTCGGGGGAATCGGACAACGTGCACCTCTGACCGCCGCGCTTCTCGCGGTCTCGAGCGCCGCCGCGATTGGGATCCCCCCGTTCGCAAGCTTCCTTGCAGAGCTCATGGTCATCTCCGGAGGGATTTCGGCCTACACCCTGACGGCGATAACCGTCCTGGTACCCGTGATTACCGGGGGCTATTTCCTCTGGATGCTGAAGCGGATGATCATCGACCCCGCGCCCGCTGCGGGCGCGGCGGCCAACGACATCTCTAGGGCGGACGCCGCGGTGGTCGCGCTCTACCTTGTCCCACTTGTCTTCCTCACAATCTTCTCTTTCGTGCTCCTCTCGCCGGCCGCGCCCGTCGCCCAGTGGACCGCCAACCTCGCGCATGGAGGGCTGCATCCCTGATGGCTGACTACATCCTCCTCGCCGTGGTCGCCCTCTCAGCCGCAGCGTTGGGAGTCCCGTTCTTGCAGTTTCTGGTCAAGCGCGGGGACCTTCCAGGCTACGCGCTCATCGTCGCCCTCCTTGCCGCGCTCGCCTCCGTCATACTCAACGCGTTCTCGGGCTCGGGGACCTCCGCGCCGTTCGGGACGCTTCTCACCTCCGATTCTCTTGGGAACCTCTTCGCGATTCTGACGCTCTTCGTCACGCTATTCGTCGCCGTGGCCTCGCTGACTCTCGAGCCTTCGGGCCCGTCGGATAACTCCCAATTCTACTACTCGCTTCTCTCCTTCGCCGCGCTGGGGATGCTCCTGCTCTCGTACGCGTCCGACCTCCTCATGCTCTTCGTCGCCTGGGAGCTCATGAGCATCCCGACCTACGCGCTCGCTGGCTTCCATAAGGGCAAAGAGGAGTCGAACGAAGCCGCGGTGAAGTACGCCGTCCTCGGGGCGCTCTCGTCTGCGATAATCCTCTACGCCATCAGCCTGACCTACGGCCTCGCCGGGACCACAGGGATCGCCGCGGCCGCATCGTCGCTCGGGTCGCAGCTCTCCAATCCGGTGGCCGGTATTGCCGTGCTCCTCTTCATCGTGGGGTTTGGGTTCAAGATGTCGATAGTACCCTTCCACATGTGGGCTCCAGACGCCTACGAGGGTGCCCCGACTCCCATCGCTGCCCTTTTCGCGGCGGGGACCAAGAAGGCGGGCTTCGTCGCGGCGATAAGGGTTGTGCTCGCGATCTCCACAGTCTATTCGTTGACTCCGCAGGGAGGCTATTTCACGATCCCGAACATCCTCGCGGTACTCGCCCTCGCGACGATGACGCTCGGGAACCTAGCCGCGCTCACGCAGAAGAGCGTGACTCGCCTACTCGCATACTCCAGCATTGCGCAGGCGGGCTACATCCTCATCGGCTTCGTGATCTACTCGTACGGGCAGGGGAACGCTGCCTTCGCCCAGCAGGCGGAGATAGGGATGACCGGGGCGCTGTTCCACATCATCAACCATTCGGTGATGAAAGGTGCCGCGTTCCTCGGGGCGGGCCTTGTTATACTCAAACTTGGGAGCGGAAGCGTCGAGACTTTCGGTGGGCTGGGGAAGCGACTCCCCGTGACAGCCTTCGCGATGGCTATTTCATTCCTCGCGCTCGCCGGGGTCCCCCCGCTGAGCGGCTTCTGGAGCAAGCTACTCCTATTCACCTCGGTCATCGACGGGCCCTACGCGTGGCTCGCGGTCGCTGGACTCCTGAACAGCGCGCTGAGCATGGGGTACTACGGCTGGATGATCAAGCGGATGTACATGGACGAGCCAGAAGGCGAGGCGACGCATGTGCATGAACCGACATCGTTCGTCCTGGTCCTTGGAGTGCTCGTCGCCCTGGTAGTCGCTTTCGGTATCTTTCCAGGGCCTATCATTTCGTTCGCCCAGAGCGCGGCGCCCGCCCTGGCAGGCCACTAGCCGGCCTAGAAGTCCCGCTTCACTGAGAAGTCGGTGAGCTCCATTAGGAGCGAGGTGGCCGCGCTCTTGTCGAGGAAGGAGAGGCTCTCCTTCGCCTTCTTTGCGTAAGCGTCGGTCATCGATTGCAGTCTGGAGATGAGCAGCCTCTCCTCGCCCCGCCGCTTCAAGGCAGCTGTAATCTTGTCCTCCGTCCCCCAGTCGAGGACGTCGTCACGAATCTGATACGCAATGCCGAGGCATCGGCCGTATTCGGTCAAGGCCTCCAGTTTCTCGGGCGACGCTCCACCGACGAGCCCTCCCAGCCTGACCGAGGTCTCGAAGAGCGCAGCGGTCTTCTTCGAGATCACTTCCAGGTACTCGTCCCAGTCCAGCTTGTATATCTCTGGGTCTATCGTCAACTCCGCGTATTCGCCTTCGCACATGTTCATGGCCGCGTTGCTGATGGTGGCGGCGATCCTCCTGTCGGGATACCTCGCGGCGATTGCTAGTATCATCGCGAAGACGAAGTCCGCGGTCAGAAGCGAGGTGCTGTACCCGTATTTGACGTGGAAGGCCGCCCTTCCCCTCCTGGAGGCCTCCTGGTCGATGATGTCGTCGTGTATTATCGACTCGGCATGTAGAAGCTCGACTGCCACCGCGGCGTCGAGCGCCTTCTCGTCGTCCGAGTGTCCCACCGCCTCCGCAGCAAGAAGGAGTAGGAGCGGCCTGATACGCTTCCCCCCTTCAAGCGCATACTTCAAAGGCCCGTGGAAGCGTGAGTCCGAGTATCTGCTCAGCTCTCCCTCGATGGCCCCGTTTATCTTTTCGAGATACTGCTTGGTCTTTACCTCGATTCTGTCGAGGAACTCCAGGTCTTTGTTGGCCAAAAGCGCGGGACCGGTGGGCATCAGCCTCGCGTGATATATATAATATTTTACGGGCTATGGGGCCGTTGCTGCGGTTTCGGCTCCATCAGGTCCACGTCCCCTCCCTCAATCGATATTTCCTCCCCCTCCCGAAGATGGAGAACGCCCAGCTGACCCTCCTGTCCGGGCATCTGGAAGCGCGGGGATTCAACGTCCGCGTTAGGAGTGGGCCTAGAAGGCGAACCGCGATGAAGGGGACCCAACGCATATCAATCGACGGGGAACTAGGCCTCGCGGGCTCCAGCGCGGACATGCTGGACGCGCTCGCTCCCGCTGTCCCAGGACTCCTTGCCGTTCCGAGGGTGGATGGAAGCGAGGCAGGACAAAAGACGGCGGAGCGGTATTTCTCGTTGAAGCGGTCTGGAGCCTTGACCGAGCTCCAGTTCTTCCCAAGACTGGAGTCGCTGAGGACGTGGACATGCTTGAGGAGGGACGGGCTCTGCGGCCTGACGCCCGACGAGGCTGCCGTGCTCCGCCATTTGTTGGGAGAGGCATCAGGCTCCTCGCGAGTGGAGTGCGTAACGGCAAAGCCCAGACGAGGTTCAAGGCGCCTACAGGCCGGCAGGAACCTCTATTACGAATCCTCCATCCCAGTCTCCGAGTTCCTTTCCTCTCTGAGGACAGTCGACTCGGGGCAGGCGGACTCGGCCTCGTACCTGCCGAGGAATTCGATCTTGACCCTGCCCAGAGTGCGGTTAGACACGCACCTGACTGCTGAAGAGCTCGGAGAATGGTGTTGCTTTGCCTAGCCAACCCAGAAACGTCTAATTGGTGCTCGCGGAAGCCACGCGCCAACGCCCCGGTAGTATGCTCTACGCAATTCCTGTATTTCATCTTGCTCCGGCAACATACTCGCACTTTGCCTTCGAGCGAATACCAAGCCCTGACACCCTGCTGGTTCCTGGTGAAAAAGTACTGAAGTCCTAACCCAAACTTCAGCAAAGTAGGCGCATAAGTATTGTCCTTAGTCAGCGTAGTAGGGATATCCGATGGGCTGAACTTGTCGAAGCCATCCAAGCAAACTTCAACCAGATTCGTATCCGACTTGCCCATTGCTTGGCGTGATGTCGCAATATGGCTCGATACCGAAGGCACCTGCTTCGATTTACCGGCATCATGGGCGTTATGAAAGTGTAGTGCACATATCTCAGAAGGAGCGAGAGCCACTTCGAAAGCTGTGCGATTTTGTCAGAAGTCAAGGGATTCATTGCAAAGTGCGAACGGCGGGCAGGACTAACGGGATGTACGTCCTGGAAGTCAAGCCGGTATTGAGTCAGGCCGCCTTTCTATCTTCTGTTAGACCACTGTTAATGACGAGAAACAAAAGCGAGAGCGCGGATTACGTCATGCTCTTTCTGAAGGAGAGGGCAAAAATAGGAAGACGGAGGAAGGG
>JBGPFY010000010.1:0-11914 GCA_041483615.1 Nitrososphaeria archaeon
CGTGCCCAAGAGTTTTGATGAACTTGAGAGCGAGATCCGGAATCTGAGGAACGAATTGGACAGACTTTCAATTGGAAGAGCTAAGACATCGGGGGATGAAAGCAAAGAATGGAAGGCTCGAGTGGCCTTGGCCGAGACCGCACTGAAGAACTGCTCCGCGATAGCAGACTATGTTCGCAAGGTAAGCAAGTCAGTCGCAAATGAGATTGATGAGAGGGGCAAGATGGTGGCTCAAACGTTGGAAGAAGTCAAAAAGACAAAGGACTTGAAGACACTTCATGAATGGTATAGGACCGACCTCGCGCCGCTCTTCAACAAGGTGGAGCAGGAAGAGCATTTGGTGTCGAGCATGCGGAGACAGAAATCCCAGAAGTCTCCATAATGCCTATGACAGTCAAGCATTGATACCGAATTCTTATTCGGTTGGTCCTTCTATTTCCCTCAAGGGTTGCCTCTCGATTGCCATGCTGTCATGGAGCGCCCTCTCCAAAAAATACCAGCTCGCGTGAGACGTCACTCGGGCTTGAACTGGTACGTGGGGAGCGCGAGGTCCGATATGTCCACGAACGTGCTCGCGATCCTTTCCAGCAGGCTCAGCAGGTCCAGCATCGCGCCAGTCGAGATCCCCTTCATGTGCACGATGTTCTTAGAGAGCTCGCTCACCTCGTCGCGCATCTGCCCAACCTCGGTGTAGGTTCTGCTACCTTTGACGCGTCTCCTAAAGAGGAAGGACGATATCGCGATGTCTCCCATTTTCTCGAGCGTTTCCAGGAACTGGACGAGCTGCGCGCCGACCTCCTTGCCGAACGTCTCTTCTCCGGCCCGCTTGGAGAAATCCGCCACAGCATCCCCGAGGCTCTCCAGGTAGCTCGCGAGGACGCGGTAGTCGAGGCATTCTATCGGCGCGAGCTGGTACCTCTCCGCCACCTCGGGGTCGATCGTGGCCGTCCTGATGGTCCTGACCAGCAAAAAATACAGCCTGTCCACCTCGTCGTCCCTCTCGCCGACCAGCGCCAGGAGGGCGCGGTCGTGCCTGACGCCCTCCGCCGAGTCCCTGAGCATGCCGCTGATGAGGCTAGCCATCCTCCTCACTATCTTCTCGGGGGCGAGGACCGCCGGGTCTGGGAGGAACTGCATCGTCATGCTCTTGGCGTCCTCGTCGACTATCTCAAGCCCGACGAGCCTCGTGACGGCGGCCTTGAGCCTGCCCCGGTCTTCGCGGGTGATCACCCTCTTCCCCTCGATGCGTATGGCGTTGCTCCCCATGAGGTAAGCCCCGGTGACGTCGTTGGTCACGTAAGTGAGGCTCTCCCTGGGGTATTCGATTACCACCTCCTTCTCTTCTGACCTCTCCCCCTTCTCTCCGAGAGGCCTCACCATGAGCCTGCGCGCCGAGATTTCTTCAACGGCGACGCTGGAGCCCCGGACAATGCCATTCTTCTTGGCCCAGCTCTTCGGGAGCGAAATCAGGACCGTCCCGCCACCCATCTCGAGAACCTTCCGCGTGTCCATGTGAATCTATAGAGAACTCTAGATTATTTATAGATTATCTTGATAAATTCTGCTCGGCATCAAGACCGAGCCATGTACTGGGGGAACGCCAAGCCCACCGCGGCCGGGAAAGTGACGCTCATCGCGATGACCGCGGCAATGTACGCTGTCGCGAAAGGGCTGACGGCTTTCATCCCCACGCCGTTCGGGGTAGGCCAGTTCCTCCTATTCATCTTCGTCCCCGCGTTCTTCGCGATCGTGGGTGACACCCTCTCCGCCGCGACCGGCGCGGCGATCGGCACTTTCCTCGGCGACGTCATCTTCCTCACTCCCCTGGGGCAGACCAACCCCGCGCTCTCGCTCGTCTCAGGCGTGCCGGCCAACTTTTTCGCCTTCTTGCTCTTCGGCTATCTCGTCAAGAAGTACCAGTCGTGGCCTGCGTTCATCTCGAGCACAGTGCTCTGCATAACTCTGGGCAACTTCGTAGCGGGGGCCTTGGTAGTCGCTTTCGCGGCGCAGGTCTTCCTCCCGGCATTCGCTGGCGTGGTCGCGCAATACGGCGTCGTCAGCCTAGTGCTCGGGTTCACCCTTTTCTGGACCGCGACGATGGTCCCGGCGGTCGTCATCGCAGTCCCTCTCCTGCTGAGGGCGTTGAAGCCTCTTGTGGGGCGGACGAGCGTCCTGGCCTACTATCCAAGGTGGTCGGACTACGAGATCGGGCGCCTCCTCCCGGCGTCGCTAGGGTACGCCGTCGCCTTCATCGTGATCGGCGTCGGCTTCTTTCTGCTCCAGTTCGACGTCTTGCAGGGATGGTCGGTGGTTGGAAGCTGGGTCCTTCTCGCTGGCGTCGTCCTCGCCATCGTCGGCCCGGTGGCCGGCCTCCTCGCGGGGACCAAGCGGTCGGACTATTAGTTGACCCCGCGCACTGCCCTGGCCTTCGCGCCAGCGGTCATCTCGAACTTCTTCGCCATCCACGTCGACGCTCTTTCCAGAAAGCCGCCAGACTTCTCGCTTGCCGGCGCGACGGGCGGGGGGTTCACGCTCTCGAAGGGGGTCTACACGAACGCGTGGACGCTCGACAGCTCGTCGCGGGCCGTGTCCGTCGCGGTCAACGGCGACGCGAACTACCCGACCGACACGACGAAGAAAGCGATCGAGCTTCTCCTCGATGCGGCCGGGGGGCACCCCCAGCTGATTGAGCTCGTCCAGACGGTCGAGGTCCCCATAAGGGCGGGCTTCGGCAGCAGCTCCGCCTCGGCGCTCTCCGCGGTGATGGCGGTCGCCTCGGCCCTCGAGCTGCCGTTCAGCCCGGAGGAGGTGGCGTCGTTCGCGCACCAGGCCGAGATCATACGGCATACAGGGCTGGGGACGGTCTCCTCGACATACAACCACTCGGGTGCCGCGGTGATCGTCAGCCCCGGCGGTCCCGGAGTGGCGAAGGTCATGCGCGTCGTAGTGCCTCCAGGGTTGCGCGTCGTGACGGCGTTCCTCGCGCCGAAGAAGAAGGGGGGCCTTCTCTCCTCCCAGAGGATGCGGAACAAGGTCAACAGGCTCGGTGAGGTCGCCCTCGAGCAGGCTTCCGACCTGAGGTTCGAGAGCCTCCTGGCCGCCGGCCACGACTTCGCGGAGGGGCTCGGCCTCATGACGCGGGCGGTCAAGACCCTGGTCGAGGTCTCTCTTGCGAAGGGGGCGCTGGGGGCGAGTCAGAACATGATAGGGAACGCCATGCACGCAGTGGTCAGGGAGGAGGACGTAGAGCCGGTTTCTTCGGCTCTTCGACGTGCTTCGAAGGCGGCCAAGGTCGATTCCTTCAGGATCGGAGGCAGGACCTCAAGGGTCCTAAAGGAATGAATCGCTGAAATTCCCGATGCTTAGGCTTATATCGCCAACTTGCGGTGCATAAGAACGTCGGAGTTTACAGAATGGGTTATATTCGAAGGCTGGAAGTCAAGGGGTTCAAGTCCTTCGGACCTCGCGCGCTAACCATAACCTTCGAGCAAGGCCTGAACGTCGTCACGGGGCCCAACGGGAGCGGCAAGTCCAACATCGCCGACGCCATCCTTTTCGCGCTGGGCGAGAACTCCCCGAGGACTCTCAGGGCGGCGCAGGGGCGCCTGACCGGCCTCATCTACGACCCGAAGCGCGAAGCTGAAGCGGCCCGGCACGCGCCGGGCGGCGAGGGGGAGCCGGCGGCCGCGAACCGGGCCTTCCCCACCGAGGAACGCCCCGCTAGCTGCAGGGTGAGCCTCCAGGTCGACAACGCCGACAGGAAGATACCCGTCGACACCGACCTCGTCACGATCACCAGGGAGCTCACGAACAAGGGCGAAAACTCGTACTACCTCAACGGGAAAAAGTCCACGAAGACCTTGATTGCCGACTTCCTAGACGTCTCGGGCCTCTCTCCCAGCGGTCTCAACGTCATCCCCCAGGGAGCGGCGACGAGGGTGGCCGACCTTACGCCCGACGAGAAGAGGAAGATGATAGAGGACGTCGTCGGGATATCGAAGTTCGACGACAAGAAGGCGGAGGCCCAGAAGCAGCTCTCACATGCCGACACCAAGCTCCAGATAGAGCTGGCCCGGACCGGCGAGATGAAGTCGCAGCTCGAGCGGCTCGAGGAGCAGAGGAACGACCTCGTGAGGTTCAACCAGCTCGAGGCGCAGCTGAGCTGGCTCAAGGCAGTACAGACGTCCAGGAGGGTGACAGAGCTCCGCGAGAAGCTGAGCTCGAACAAGCGCATGGAGGAGGAGCTGACGCTCAAGTTCGAAGAGGTGCTGAAGAGGAAGGAAGAGTTCGAGTCGCGCATGGCCGCCACGACTGCGGACAGGGAGAAGTTCATCGTCGAGATTGTCCAGGGAGGAGGCGAGGGCCCGACCAAGCTCCGCGACGAGCTCGAATCGGTGAAGTTCCGCAAGGACCAGATGACGCTCGAGATCCATAGGCGCGACGAGAACATCAGGCGCCTGGAGATGGAGACCATGCCGACCCTCCGCTCGATCCTCTCGGAGCGCAAGAAGCAGGTGACCGCGGTCAATTCCACGGTCGAGTCCCTCCTCGCGACAGAGGAGAAGCTCGAGGCGAGGAGAAAGGACCTGAGCGCCCAGCTCCAGGTGATAATCGATGCCGAGGAGACGCTCCGCGCGACAATTGATCGGAACAGGCGTCAGGGAGACAGGATCAAGGCCAAGCTGGCGGAGCTCTCACAGGAGGTCTCGCCCGTCGAACTTGAGATCAACGCTGTCCAGGCGGGGCTCGGGGCGGAGAAGAAGAGGCTCGACGAGCTGGAATCGAGGGTGAAGAGTTTCAGCGAGCTCCTCGACCGGCTCGACAACAACTCAAAGCAGTTGCTGGAGCTGCAGACGCAGGAGACGGAGCAGCTCGCCGCCATAGACAACGACCTCTCTGGGCTGGAGAAGGAGAGGAACCTGATTGAGCAGAGCATAGGCGCGGCGAGCAAGGTCCTCGAGAAGGCCTCGGGCGAGGTCGCTACCCAGACCGCGAAGGCCGAGTTCACCGCCGAGCTCAACTCGGACCGCGTCGGGCACGCCAGGCTGAGGAAGCTTTGCGAGGAGGGCGGAATCCCCGGATACATTGGGATGGTGAGCCAGGTCGTGACCTACCCTCCCCAGTATCGTGCCGCGTGCTCTGCGGTCATGGACACGTGGAGCAGCGCGTTCTTGGTCGCCGACGTGAGGTCGATGACCGCCCTGATTAAGACGGGCAAAAAGCTCGGGATCAGATCTTTCGCGATAATCCCGCTCTCCGAGGTGAGCGATGTCCGCCCGGTCTCTGTCTCAAAGTCCGCCGGCGTGATCGGTCCCCTCTCGACCGTCCTCAAGGCTGAGAAGCAGTACCGGGGGCTCATGAACTTCATTGCGGGGGACACCGTGCTCGTTGAGTCGGAAGGCATCGCCTACATCCTCGCCTCGGAGGGGTTCAAGACGGTCACCCCGGAGGGCGAGGTATTCGAGCTGGGCGGAAGGGCCTTCGCGTTCGGACTCCGCGACGCCCTCTCGAAGGTGCTCGAGGCACTCGAGGATATCGAGAGCATGGGCGAGGTTCAGGGCGCGGTGAAAGCGCTCAGGGGCGCCATCGACAGGAGGAAACAGCAGATGGGATCCCTGGAGGGCGACGATAGGACGCTGACCAAGGACCGCATCAAGAAGATAGCCTCGGTGGCCGCCATGAGGGCGGAGGCCGAGACTGTCGTCAGGCTTTCCAAACGCTACAGGGCGATGCACCGCTCTATCAACCAGGACTACGAGGCGCAGTTCAGGGGGGTCGAGAGGCTCCAAAGGCGCGAGGCCTCGCTCCAGCTGAAGAGGGATGCGATGGTCACAGAGATGACGCTCCTCAAGGCCGGCCTCGCCGAGCAGGAGTCTCTGGGGCTCGACGGGTTCATCGCCGAGATAGAGAACGCGAGGAACGACCTCAGCCTCCAATTGAGCGAGCTCTCGTCGAAGATATCCGAGTTCCACCTTTCATACACCCGGGAGAAGGCGAACCTCGAGCAGATGGTCATGCCGAACGTGGAACGGGTGAGGCAGGACCTCGAGGCGAGCGAGATACAGTACGAGGCCGACAGACAGTTCGTCCACGGCGCCATGAAAGAGTTGACCGAGATGAGCCGCAGGTTTGCCGACCTCGACGCCCAGATCCAAAAGGTCCTCCACTCCTCCGCCAACAGCAGGCCGGTCCTAGAGGAGTTCGACATCAAGATCAGGCGCCTCAAGGAGGAGGCGGCCGCCTCGGAGCGCTCCGCCTTCAACACGGAGAAAGAGATCTTTGCGCTTCAGCAGGGCGCGATCGCCCTCCAGGACAAGGTGGCCGAGCAACTGAGCAGCCTCAGGTTCTACGGGTACGAGGAGGTCCTCGAGCTCTTCGAGGGGAGCGACCAGCTCCTTTCCCAGGTCGAGTTCGAGCACGAGGGCCTCGCGAGGACGGTCAACAAGAGCTCCGAGAGGGACTACCGGATAGTGTACGACAGCTACAGGAACCTCTCCCAGAGGATAAACGAGCTCGAGCAGGAGAGGAACTCCATAGTGCGCTTCATCGAGAGCGTCGACTCCGAGAAGAGGAAGGTCTTCTCCAGCGCCTTCGAGACGATTAACAGGGAGTTCGCGGTCACGTTCAAGACTCTTACGCAGGGGGACGCGTGGCTCGAGCTCGAGAACAAGGAGGAGATATTCACGGGCGGGATATACATGATGGCGAGCTTCAGGGGAAAGCCCGCGTGGGAGTCCTCTTCGATGTCGGGAGGGGAGAAGTCTGTCACGGCCGTGGCGCTGATACTCGCGATACAGAGGGTCAACCCTCACCCGTTCTACCTCTTCGACGAGATCGATCAGAACCTAGACCAGACCAACTCGCAGAGCCTGGCAAGCTTCTTCAAAGATAGGTCGCAGCAGTCGCAGATGATCGTGGTCTCGCTCAAGGACACGATGGTCGCGGGGAGCGGCGTCGCCTACGGCGTCTACAACGTGGCCGGGATCTCCCGGATAGTGCGCGCGAAGATGGAGGTTCAGGTCAAGAGTGGTTGAAGGCGGCATCTTCGCAAAGCCCCCGCTGAACATCCTCATCGACCCCAACGCTGCGAAGAGGAAGAGCCCTTGGGAGATACATATCTCAGAGCTCCTCGACATGTTCCTCGAAGCGATTCTAAAGTCCGAGTTCCTCGACCTCCGCGCCGCCGGGACCGCGGCGCTCACCTCCGCGACCATATACAGGTTCAAGGTCGAGTCGCTCTTCCTCTTCGAGAAGCTCCAGCGAGAGAGGAGGTTCGTGGACTCAATGGAGCCTCCGCAGATCGTCGTAATGCCTTTCAGATACGAGGTCTACTCGACCACGGTCGACGAGCTCTTCGACGCGCTTTCCCGCATACTCGAGGAAATAGTCCACAACGACAGAGAAGAGAGCACGGTCTCGCCTTCGCTGTTGGAAGAGGGGCCACCCCCTAACCCCGAGGACTACCTCATCACCATCCTCTCGAACCTCCAGGCGTTCGCGAGGGTCCTGAGGGAGCGGATTGGGGCCCTCGGGAGGATAAAGTTCTCCGAGCTCGTCGCAGGGATGCCCCGGATAGAGGCCGCCCGCACCTTCATCCTCCTCCTTTTTGCGGTCAGCAACGGGACGGTCGTCCTTGACCAAGAAGGGGAGGACGACCTGCTGGTGATACTTGTTGGCTGATGCCGAGATGAGCAACCCCCAGCAACAGGAGCAGGCGGGCCTTCCCGAGCAGGCCGCGGCCCCCAAGGTGAGCGAGGAGGACGTGAGGGCGAGGATTGAGGCGGCCTTGTACGCCTCCGGGAGGGCCCTCGACGCCGAGCAGCTCGCGAGGGCGGCCGGGATATCTTCGAAGAAGAGGGCGGTAGACGAGGCCAAGGCGATCCAGGCGCGGATAAAATCGACGATGTCCGCGGTCGAGGTCGTGGAGTACCCTGGCCCGAGGTTCGCGATGCAGCTCAAGGCCGAGTACACCTACGTCGCCAGGAAGTTCGCAACCAAGCCCCTTCTTTCCAAGGCGGCGCTGCGCACCCTCTCGTTCATCGCGTACTTCCAGCCCATCACGAGCGCCGACCTGTCCCTTAGGAGGGGCTCCCAAGCCTACGACCATCTGAAGGATCTCGAAGAGGTGGGCTTCCTCGTCTGGGAGAGGAAGGGGAGGTCGAAGCTCTACAGCACGACGACGGAGTTCTCGGAGTACTTCGGCCTCAGCGTCGACGCGCAGACCTTGAAGCACCAGCTCGAGAGACGCGCCCTCATCCTGAGATAATCACGGAAAGGCTTAACACCCTCCCCCGGCGGGTCTGGTCGGAACGGCATTTGGTAAAGGCAGTAGAGAACCTCAAGAAGCGCAAAGAGACCGGCGGGAAGAGGCGGCCGTACAGGGGCCGGAAGGCCAGCGAGGCTGACGATTACGCTTTCGAGACCGCGGTAGGGGAGACGGTCAGTTCCCCAAAGCGCGCGAGGGGAGGCACGTGGAAATACGGGCTCCGCTACTCAAACAAGGCCAACGTCTTCGACCCTTCGACGAGAAAGACCGTGAAGACTGACATACTGCGCGTGACGGCAAACCCTGCGAACAGGGAGTACGAGAGGCGAGGCGTGATTACGCGCGGAGCTACGATCGAGACCAAGCTCGGCAAGGCGAGGGTCACCTCGAAGCCCAGCGACGACGGGGTCGTCAACGGCATCCTCATCAAGTAAGAAGGAAATCACTATATCACTCGCGCCACAGCGGGCGCCTTCGTCGAGCCGGGTTGAACATTTCCAGTTGAAAGAGTACGAGCGCTTCGTTGTATGGCTCGACTACCTCGACTCCGAAAGGAAGCGGAGCGACGGGCGTCGAGTCCCGCTGAACTCCTGCGTCCGCTCCCCGACGCTCGAGGAGCTTGTACAAGCCTGCAAGAAGCTCAACCTCGACGCCCAGCCCCAGAAGGCCTTCCACCCTAAGGCCTCTCGTCGCCAGTCGGGGTACGTCTCAATTAAGAAACAGGGGCCGAAACAGCAAGTTATCACAGCAATCGCCCGAGAATTGTCAAGAATCAGGGGTTCGCAGCCAAAGAAAGTTTAAAGGTAACCTCGGGGCTGTGAGCGAAGCCATATGCAGGAAGTTGGCGAGGTCCTCCATAAGGCGAAGAGCGGCAGGCTGATTATCCGACTTGTGCACAAAGTCGAGCCTGGCACGATTCTTCTCGACTCGAAAGGGAGGAACGCGGCTAGGGTCGTCGAGGTGATCGGTCCGGTCGCGAGACCATACGCGTCTGCTGCGCCCGCCTCTGACCGGGCGGGGACAGGCAGGGACGGGCGAAAGGTCTTCCTCGGGTGAAGCCGCCCCGTGTGGGACCCAAAGGCCGACGGCGAAATCTATAGGACCTATTGCCCGAACTGCGGCGACAGGCTGATCGGCGATTCTGAGAAGGGCGAGCAGGTCTGCCAGGCCTGCGGCTACGTCGCCTCCGCGGGCGCTGACCAGGGCCCGGAATGGAAGGCAATCGACCTGGAGGAGAAGAGCAAGCGCGTCAGGGTCGGGTCCCCCACGACGCTAACGCTCCACGACCTAGGGCTCTCGACCGACATCGGTAGCGACAACCGCGACTCGCACGGGAAGTACCTCGACCCAACGATGCGCGCGACCGTGGAGAAGATGAAGAAGTGGCAGAGCCGCGTGAGGACGATCAACAGCCAGGAGAGAGGCCTGTCCATCGTGCTCGCTAGGATCACAGAGGTCTGCAACAACCTGAACCTTCCGCGCAACGTGGCGGAGACCGCGGCCCACATCTACAGGACCTCGGTGAAGCTCAAGGTAGCAAAATCAAAGTCCATCATGGGGATGACCGCCGCGACGGTCTACCTCGCATGCAGAAAGTGCGGTGTGAGCAGGACGCTTAAGGAGGTCGCCAGGGCGGCCGGGATTGAGAAGGGAGCGGTCGCGAAATACTTCAGGCTGATACTAAAGGACGTCGAGAAGGAGTACGTCCCGCCGGCCTCCGTGGAGAAGCACATCTCGAAGCTCGTCAACCTCGCCAAGATCGACACGCGCGTCGAGCACCTGGCCTTGTTGCTCTCGCGGATGACCAACGACTCCAAGATCTCCAGCGGCAAGGCGCCGGCCGGGCTGGCGGCGGCTTACGTCTACATGTCCTCGGTCATGAGGGGAGACCACCTCCCGCAGCGAGAGGTGGCCGAGTTCGCTGAGGTGACAGAGGTCACGGTCAGGAACAGGTGCAGGGAGCTGCTCGACAACTTCATTATAAGGCAAAAAGTGGGGTGGGCGGAATAATTGGGAAAGGGCGAAAAGGGCGCCAAGGGCTCGAGCGCGGAGGCCGGTGCTCGCAAGGCCGCGAAGGCGAAGCCTGAAGAGATAACCGTTGAAAAGCCCGTAGAGAAGAAGCCGAAGCCGCTCCAGAGGACGGAGAAGACGGAGGAGGAGCTGGTCGACCTCACATCGAGGGTCTACAAGCTCGTCGTTGAGAGGGGCAAGGACGGGGTCCTCCAGAGCGAGATTTGGAAGGAGCTGGGGCTCACAAGCAGGGACGGCTCGAGGCTTGCGATAAGGCTGGAGAAGCGGGGGATGATCAGGCGAGTGAAGGTCCTGGACGACGGGAGGTGGACCTACAAGCTGACTCCGCTGCGGCTTCCCGCGAACATATCCTCGATGGAGTCGGCGCCGTGCATCGTCTGCCCAGTCGAATCGAAGTGCTCAGTGACGACGGACATCAACCCGTTGACCTGCCCGCTGATCGGGCCCTGGGTGATGAAGGAGTTCGCGGCCTCGAAGGTCATTGAAGTCGCCCCCCCGGTAGTCTAACCCACGATGAGACTCGAGGACGCCAAGCGAGACCAATACAGGAGGCTCGCGAGGGAGGAGGGTTACAAGAGCAGGGCCGCCTACAAACTCTTGGAGAACGTGAGGAAGTACCGCCTTATCAAGCCGGGGGACGTGGTGCTCGACTTCGGCGCCGCCCCCGGGGGGTGGCTCCAGGTCGCGGCTGAGGCCGCGGGGGAGTCGGGGCTTGTCGTGGGCGTCGACCTCGAGCCTGTCCAGATCAACATGAAGAACGTAGTCACCATCCAATCCGACGTGAAGTCGCCCGAACTCGCGCTGAAGCTCGAGAGGGCCCTTCCGAGAAAGGCAGATGTCGTTCTCTCGGACCTCTCGCCGCAGGTGATGGGGACGTGGGACCTTGACCACTTCAGACAGATCGACATCACCATGGCAGCCGCGGCGCTGATGCGCGGATTCCTGCGCAAGGGAGGGAACGCGATGTTCAAGGTGTTCGACGGTGAGAGATTCGGGGAGATGAGGGCCGCATTGTCGAAGCAGTTCGAGAAGATCCAGATCACAAAGCCAAAGGCGAGCCGGCCGTCGAGCGCCGAACTCTACATCGTCTGCCTCGGCTTCCTCTGATGGCGCGAAGCACGACATTTCTTGTCCGACCTCACGGTGGTGCCTCTAACCCGCCGATGCCCTGACCGCCGAGAGCACTTCCTGATAGGAGGCGGTGGTCTTCAGGCCGGACGACCCGAAGGGCTGGTGCATCGCAGCGCGACCGGAGGCCTTGAGCAAGTCAACAACTCCCTGGAAACGCACCGAGGAGACCTTCTCCCTTGAGGTGATTCCCTCCATCGAGTATCCGAAAGGCGGGAAACGGTCGCACCCTTCGAGGGACTCCAACGCGCCGGCGGCCCCTCGCCATTCAAGCTTGGAGCAGTGTCCAGCCGCTTCCGCAACGAGTCTCTTGTCGACTAGGGCGCCCGTCCATAGCGGCCCTATCGACCTCGTCTTGCTCCCGCACTTTGGACACGACCGGCCGTGGCTCGCGGTCACAGCGTTCTCGTGGCATGCGCCGCACGATGAGACGTAGCCTACGTCCTTGAGGCAGCGATCAGACCTGGCCGCTCCCCGTGCGACCCTGAA
>JBGPFY010000011.1:0-10590 GCA_041483615.1 Nitrososphaeria archaeon
GCCTACTCGGTAGCTGAGGTCGTGTGGTCAATTGTCAAGAAACATAAGCGTTGGCATAGGAAGCCTTACGCAAAGAGATTGATGTTCAAGATGGATGCCTCGAATTTCTCGCTCAACTATTCCATTCTCTCCCTCCCCTTTAGAAAGGGAGAGCGAGTCCTAATCCCTTTGGATTATGGCGAATACCAAAGGACTTTCCTGATGGACAAGACGCTTAAGCGCGGCTCCATCACGATGACAGAGTCGTCGATCAACATCGCATTCTCGAAAGAGGCTCCAACGACAGAGCCGTTGAGAAGGGTCGGCTACGACCTAAACGAGAAATCCGTCGTTGGGAGCGACGGGACCATGTACGATCTCTCAGAGGTAGCGAGGCTGCATGCCCTCTATTGGATAAGGCGCTCCGGGTTCTACGAGAGACATTCTCGTGACAGGCGTCTCAGGAAGAAGTTTGCATCATCCAGAAGAGAGAAAGAGCGCGTGAATCAAGGTCTCCACAGAGTCTCGACTCTCATGGTGGAGAAGGCGAGGGCCAACAAGGAATCAATCGTGCTTGAAAGGCTCAAAGGGATTCGATTCGCCCATCAGAAAGGAAACGGAGAAGGGAAAGCGAGACGACGCAGAATCGCCCTTTGGCCCTTCCGCAAGTTGCAGTCTTACGTTGAGTACAAGGCTAGGTGGGCGGGAGTCTCAGTGGAGTACGTCTCTCCCTCTTACACTTCGAAGAAGTGCAACCTGTGCGGATACGTCAATCGCAAGCTGGAGCTGACCGATAGGAGTTGGCAATGCCCATGCGGTGCCAAGCTCGACCGCGACCTCAACGCTGCGATAAACATCGAGAGGCGCGGCAAGACAAGATGTCTGGGTGAGGTTCGCCCAGGAGCGCGGGACAGAGATGAAGCCGTGAAGGGGAACGAGACGACGACTCCAATCCTCCGAGCAGAAGTCGCGAAGTCGAGTCTAAGGCATCTGCTGTAGATTGGACAGAACCCATTTTACTGTTGCCTTTGCGCGGATTCTGCTACATTCGTTTCACGGCTGAATCTGAATCCAAGGTAGATTCCGAGGATTAGAAGGCCGACCCCAATTACAACCAGCGCGAGAAATTGCCCGTACTGGTTCGTGAGTTGCGCGCAGACCTGCAATGCCTGGTTAGTGCCACAGTAATCTTGCCCTTCGAGAATTTGGTCCTCGAAAAGAACAACAATCGATAGGATGATTAGCGCTGGGCTCAAGGTCACCAGCGAGTAAGCTATCACCTCGCGTGTCGTCAGAAGGGTTCTTGAGCGCACAGAGATTGATGCTATTGGTTATGGCCCTCAGGGGAACGCCGTAAGGAGGCTGGGCTGGAATATCGCGAGGAATACCAGATATGCCACGAACCCGGCCGCGAGGTAGGTGACCTGGGGGACGCCGTATTGCACCTCAACCATCGTTGCCGCGTCCTCCGCCCCGGCGCTGGCGTGCTCCTCGGTCTTCTCCCTGGAGATGTTGACGTCCCTAGTTATCTCGCGCCGCTCCCCGTTGACCACCAGCGCCTTTGGTATCCACTTCGCCTGCGAGCGGAACTCCTCCAGGCTGATCAGGCGGGGCTTCCTCGCAGTGCCCCTCGCGTACAGGTAGCCGATGTGCGCGATCGCCACCACACCTGTGAAGAGGAGGACCGGGATAGGCGCGAAGGGGGTGGGGTCGGACGCGACCAGGGCGAGCGCGATGGCGTCCGCCTGCCCGATGAATCCGAACCACGCGAACGCGAACGCGATGCCCCCTATCAGCGCGATCCTCGCAAGGAGGAGGAAGTCCATCGAGGGCAGAAAGACCACAGCGAGGGCGGCCGCGATGATCCCCGGGATCCAGAAAAAGTCGGAGACGAGCCGCTCTCGGGCGTCCTGGTAACCCGCCAGGAGGAACGACGCCAGCATCAGCAGCTGGAAGTACACGCGGCGCCAAGGCCCTGTTGCCGCTTTTAAGCTGCAGCGTCGTAGAACGTCGTGGATAGGCCCACCCCGGAGATGCTGGTGCAGCACCTCGCGTCGCTCTGCCCCCTCCCCTCGGTCGCCTCGAGGATCCAGCAGAGGTTCGTCCCCTTGCTCTCGGCGGCGAACCTCTTCATCTCACCGAGGACGTACTCTCGGTTCGTCGTGTCCCTATTGGTCCTCCCGGCGCCTCTCGAAGCGCTCGCGCTGCTCCTCCTCCCGCTCGAGCAAGCCGCCCTAATCGTGGGGGCGATGGCCACGGTCCAGGCGATGCCTGTCGTGGTTCTGTTATCGCGCTCCAACTCTAGGAGGAGGGCGGCCGACGCGGAGCTCCCCTTCTTCCTGATGACCCTCTCCGTCTTCGTCCACGAGGCCAACCCGACCCTCCAGGAAGGATTCAAGCGGATCTCCGCCATCGGAGCGCGGGTCTTTCCAACGTTCGCAAAGGAGGGTGAGCTCCTCGAGAGGGACGACGCGTTCGTCCCGGGCTCTCCAATGGGGGTCGCAGAGCAGGCTTTCGCAAGGCACCCCAGCGCGAGGGTTAGGGCGTTCGTCCAGGGGTTCCTCAAGACCCTCGCCACGGGGAAGGACATCTCGGAGTACGTGCGCCAGGAGACCTCGTTCCAGATCCAGAAGCTCGAGCAGTCGTGGTCCGCGTTCAGCGTATCGGTCGGCTCCCTCGCGGAGGTCACCTTCATCCTCCTCGCGCTCTTCCCTGTGGGGCTCGAGATGGTGGGCGCGACAATCTCGGGGTTCACGTCCTCCTTCATCTTCATCGCGTCGTTCGCGCTCTTGGGGGTAATGGCGGCCGTCTTCCTCGTCCTCACTGACTCGATCCAGCCTGTGGTCTACGACCGCCCGCCTTCCGCCCTTTGGTTGGCCCTTTCCCTCGCAGGATGGGGTCTCTCGACCGTGGCCTTCCAGGCCGGGCTGGTCGGTGCGCGCGGGTACATTCTGCTCTCTCTTTGTGTCTCCATCCTCGGATTCTACGAGACGAGGAGGCACCATAGGAGGATCAGGAAGGGCGAAGAGGAGGTCGGGGCTATGCTCCACGATCTCGCGGAGGAGAGCAAGGCAGGCGTGAGCCTGCCTGAGGCGCTCTCGAAACTGAGCTTGCAGGCGGACTCGTTCTCCTCCATCAAGGAGCCTGTTCTCGCCTTCTACCAGGCGACAAGGCTCGGGCTCACTCCAACGGAGGCCCAGCGAAGGGTGACCCACCCGTCGTGGCTCGTCAGGCTGGGCTTTGGCATCCTCTCGATCGCGTTCGAGACTGGCGCTGGCTTTGAGCACCTGGAGGAGCTGTCGTCGCTCTTCAGGCGCGTCGCGGACGCCCGCAGGAGCGTGACGCAATCGATGATCCCCTTCATGCTGATCGGGGCGATTGTCCCGGTGATCTCCGTGGCGGCAATTACCTTCCTGGCGGGGTTCGCACAGCAGAGCGTCCCGATCGGGCTCCCCGCATTTGCTGTCCAGACATCCCAGGCGTCGCTGATCCTCTCCGTCTCTGCCGTTTCTGTTCTCTCGGGCGTCCTCCTCTCGAAGCTGCTGACGCAAACGGTGAGGCACCAGGTCGCCCTCCCCGTCCTGATGGCCTCGACCTTCGTCTCGCTTCTTGCCTTTGGCGTCGCCTGAGGGGCGGTGGGCGATTAAATATCGCTCGGGGTTAAGTGAGCATGAAATTCCAGGAGGGCGGCAGGCGGGGCAGGGCGGGGATAAGCCCGTTCCTCGCGACGGTGATTTTGGTAGTGATCACGCTTATGATAGGCGGCATCCTGTACACGTCGTTCAGGCAGATGATAGTGGCGCAGGTGAAGAACCCGTCAGTGACCTTGCTCAACACCAACGTCTCACCCGACGGAGAGACGATGACTCTCGCCGTCAAGAACGACGGGAACGTCCCAGTCGTGCTCCAGGCGATAGAGGTCAGCTACGGCGCAGCGTCGAACACGTTCAGAGAGAGCGGAGCAGGGGCGAACGTCACGCTGGTCTCTTCGTCCTCAGGCGGGGCGACGTTGCAGCCGGGCGACTCGCTGACTGCAAGGATCAAGACTAATTTCCAGGTGCCCAGCTTCGCGACGTTCACCGTGACCGTGGTCGGGGACCAGGTCGCGAAGGCGTTCAACATTCAGGCTTGAGGGCGCGGGATGAAGAGCCGCGCCGCGGTGGCACAATACGAGGCGACTATCGTGCTCGTGGTGGTCTCGCTTTCGCTCGCCTCAATAGTCTATGAGGGGCTCAGGCGGGGTGCCAGTTTGAACGCAGCGCCCGTCTTCGTCAACGACGCGACGCCCATCGGCGGGAACCCTTCCATCGAACGGCTCGTGGTGAACGCATCTTCGGAGACAACCGTCTCCTCGTTCAACATCGACGAAGCCAGCTCTACCGAAGGAGTCATCGCGTTCGACGGCTCCGTCTACTCGACCTCTGGCTCGCTCTGCGCCGCCGAAAAGACGACGCTCTTCTCGGTCTATGCGCAGGAGGCCGGGGTTCTCCATGTCGCGGCCGAGGGGCGCGTATGGATATCGGGGACTTGGGCGGCAGAGCTCATGGTCGGCGTTGGGTGGCACGAACTGATGATCCAAGGGGGGGCGTCATGCTCGGTCACCCTCCCGGGCGGGGAGGTCGTCCCGGGCGAGTGGAACTTCTCGTCGCCCCTCGTCTCCTCCATCCCCGTGGAGGGCGGGCTCTCGGGCCGCTCCTTTACGTTCTACCTTCCCACCGGAGGAGGGTCCCACCGTCTGCTTCTCACAGCTACAGGAGGATTCGACGATGTCCCGCTCTAGGCGCAGCGGAAGGCCGGGGGTGAGCGAGGTGGTCTCCTCGCTCGCGGTCCTGATGGTCACGATTGCTCTGCTTGGTGGCATCGGCGCGGTGGCCTTCGGCTCCGTCCGTAGCTCCGGGGGCCTCCTTTCTCTGAGCTCCCAGGGAGCCGCGCGGGAGTATGGCCTCCTGGTGGCGTTGGTCTCGGTGCAGTCAAACTCGACCGGCACATTCGCATGGCTCTACAACTATGGGTGGGCCGAGGGGACGCTCTCTGCGGCGTACCTCAACGGCGGACTTGTCAAGTGGTCCTCCAGCTGCGCCGGAGTGCTGGAGCCCGGCAGGCTTTGCGCGATATCTGTCCCTGCGGGTTCGCACGGCGAGGTGAACGTGGTATTTGGAACGAAGAGCCTGGGCTTCGCGGTTTAGCGGCCTCGCAAGGCTGGCGGGCGCGAGGGCCCAGCTAGGCTATCCCGGCTTGCCAGGTCTCCAGGCGATATCCTTCGAGCCCCCCCACGGCGGGAGACTCTTGGAGAACTACGTCGTGGAGTACGAGCTGAGGTCGTCGGGAGGAGCGCCGTACAGGTCCAGCTTCGCGGTCTACGTCTACGACGACCGGGGAAAGGGGCTCTACCTCGTCAAGGAGCCATACATGAGGCCCGAGGTTGCGGGGACGGTCGGCGAAGCGATCGACTCGCTTTCCACCTGGCTCGCCCCCTCGCCTGTTATCAGCGTCGACCCGCTCGGATACCTCTTCGCCGAGCTGAAGCGCGCTGGATACCTAACGGGGCGAGAGAACGAGCAGCAAGAGGAGGCGAAGGCAGTTACCCACTACCTGATGCGCGAGATTCTCGGGTACTCGATGGTCGACCCGCTCCTTCGGGACCCGGAGCTCGAGGACGTGTCCTGCGAGGGACCGGGGAGGCCCGTCAAGGTGTGGCACAAGCGCTACAACTCGCAGGGCTGGCTGGAGAGCAACGTGATGTTCCGCGACCAAGACGAGATGAACAGCATCGTCGCGAGGCTCGTCCAGCGATCGCACCGCTCGCTCTCAGTCTCCTCTCCCGTGGTCGACTGCGTCCTTCCCGAGGGATACCGCCTGGCGGCCACGTGGGGGAAGGAGGTGACGTCTCTGGGCAGCTCCTTCAGCATCCGGAAGCTGCGCGCGACCCCCTACACCGTCGCCGAGCTGATTCGGGCGGGCACGCTCGACTCGGGCCTCGCCGCCCATCTCTGGCTCCTGCTCGAGATGAAGGGCTTCGTGGTCATCGCAGGAGTGACGGCGTCGGGTAAGACGACTCTCCTCAACGCGCTGGCGACGGTCCTCAACCCGAACTGGAAGGTCCTCTCCATAGAGGACACCAGGGAAATCACCTTGCCGCAGGGGGGGTGGAAGCCCCTCCACACGCGCTACACGCAAGGGACCCACGGCGTCGACGTGACGCTCTTCGACCTGGTCAAGCTGAGCCTGAGGGAAAGGCCGGACTTCGTTGTGCTCGGGGAGGCGAGGGGTGAGGAGGTCCAGGCGCTCTTCCAGGCCGCGGCGACCGGGACCGGCTGCCTGACCACCTTCCACGCGTCCAACGCCGAAGGGCTCACGACGAGGCTGACCCAACCTCCGCTCTCGGTGGCACAGAGCTCGCTGGGGCTGGTGGACTCGGTCGTGTTCATGGTCAAGGCGCAGGGAGGGATGCGGTTCGTCCAAAAGGTGGTGGAGCCGGCTGGCGATGGCCAGCCCCGCGGTTGGACGACGGTGTTCTCCCGCGAGGGGCAGAGCCTCCAGCGTGAGGCCTCGGCGAGCCTCGGCAGGAGGGGCGAGGGCTTCGGGCACTCCGCCAAGAGGATCTCGGCCGAGCTTGAGAGGAGGACGGCCTTCCTCGACGCGCTTGTTGGAAAGGGGGTCGCGGACTACGACTCGCTCGCGAGGGAGCTCAGGCTCTTCTACGCCGCCTCGGCCTTGACCTTCTGACCCTCGTATATTTCCCTGACGCGCTCGATGGTGTCGATGTCGGAGGCTTGCCTGTCGTCCCTTATCCTCTTTATCCGGGGAAACCTCAGCGCGTAGCCGCTGTCGTGCCTCTCGCTCCTCTGGATGCTGTCGAACGCGACCTCGAGGACGATCTCCGGCTTGACGGCCATCCTGAACCCCTCCTCCCCCAGCGTGAGCTTCCTGATCCTGACCATCATGTCGTCGATCTCCTTGTCGGTCAGGCCGGAGTACGCCTTCCCGATGACCTTGAGGGCGTCGCCGTCGCGCACCGCGAAGGTGTAGTCGCTGATCTTCCCCGCCCTCTTCCCGTGCCCGAACTCCGCGGCCACCATCACGACGTCGAGCGTCTCCAGCTCCTCCTTGAGCTTGGCCCAATACCTCCCGCGTCTCCCCGGGGTGTAGGGGCTGTCAGGGTCCTTCAGGACGAGCCCCTCGTACCCGAGGGACCTGCTCTGCTTGAAGAAGGCGGCGATCTCCCCCGCCTCGCGCACGCTCCTCGACTCAGCCTTGCGGAGCTCGGTTCCCTTCAGCACCTCCCAGAGGCAGGCGCGCCTCTCGCGGAAGGGCTCCCTGTGGACGGGGCGCCCGTCGAGGTAGAGGATGTCGAAGCAGAAACATCGGATGGGGGCGATTCTCCTCGACTCCTCCGCGTCCGCCCTCCTCAGCCTGCGCTGTATCAGCTGGAACGAGAGAGGTCCTTGCCCATCCCTGAACGCGACGACCTCGCCGTCGAGGACGACGTCGTGAGGGATGGAGGCGACGGCCTCGACCACCTCGGGGAAGCTGTTGGTTATCTCTTCGAGCCTGCGCGAGAACAGTTTCACCACGCCCCCCCGCTTGTGGAGCTGCGCCCTGACTCCGTCGTACTTGTACTCGGCGTACAGCTCGCTGCCATCGAAGTAGGCGGATATCTCCTCCGCGGTTTGCATGGGCTCTGCGAGCATGAAGTTGGTGGGGCGCATCGGCTCGACCTTGGCGTCGGCGAGCCTGCCCGCCTTGGCCTCGCGCGCGAGGAGCCCGACGTCCCCGAGAATGAGGTACGCCTCCTTCACGGTCTCCCTCCCAAGGTCCTTCCCGAAGGCCTCGGCTACCGCCTCCTCGACAAGGCCCTCGACAAGGCCTATCCGCATCTCCCTGCTCAGTATCTTGACGATGTACTTGGCCTCGATGCTCCCCTTCCCTCTAAGGAGGAGCGACTTTACGAGCTCTTTCTTGAGCGCGGTCGACCCTTTCCCCTGCGCCGAGGTTATCCTCTCGAAGGTCGCCGCTACGTCGAGTATGCTCAGGCCCCCTTCCCCGCCGTCGAAGAGCGTGGCCTCCCTCCTCCGCCCGATGAACTCTGCGACCGACTCGCTGAGGTCGCCGTGCTCGAGGTAGCTCCTGCTCAGCTCCTCCTGGGTCACGCCGGTCACCTCGCGCAGCACGCCTATCAGCGCGGCGTACCCGACCTGGGTCTCCTCCGCGCTCCCCTTGCGCGTCGACCTCCCAGCAGAGAAGCGCGCCGCGTACTCCACCTCGTCATCGCTCCTCAGCCGGGAGAAGAATCCCGCGAGGATTGACACCTTCTCGTTCTTGCCCTTGGCCAGGCGGACCTTCTCCAGGGTCTCGGCGAGCTCGAGGAAAGCCGTGGGCTCCATGTCGGCGTCTTGCGGCCACGGACTCCGGGTGCTATATTGGTCTGTTCTTCGCTTGGGGAGCGACGCGCTTTTCCTGCTCAGAGCTGCTGCGCCATCAGGTACGCGGACTCCCCGTCCTTGTAGTACCCCTGCATGGTCCCGGTGACCTGGAACGACATCTTCCTGTATAGCCGGACGGCGTCGTCGTTGGTCACCCTCACCTCCAGGAAGACCTCCTTGCACCCGCCCTTCCTCATCTCGTCCATGGCGTGCCGCACTAGGGTCGTGCCCACCCCCTTCCCCCTGTGCGCCTCCATCGTCGCGATGGAGATGATGTGCCCCTTCCTCGCGAGCCCGAACCTCTTCGTCACTGAGAGGCCGTACTCGATCCTGCACATGATGTAGCTGACCACCTCGCCCGCGATCTCGGCGACGAGGAACGTGTTGGGGAACTCGTTGAGAATCTCGTAGTAGAAGTAGTCCGAGTAATGCTCGGGGAGGTTGGCCGAGTTGACGTTGATTACTCCCGGCACGTCCGACGCCTCGGCGTACCGGATGACGTAGTCCCCTGACCTCCCCAGTATCGACTTCTGCATCCGCGGTCTACGCGCGGCATCCTCGGCCTAAATTAAGCGTTCGCCGGCTTGCGCTTCGCTAAGGTTTAATGGGATTGCTTCCGCGAGTCGCCCAGAGGTCCATTGTCGGCGATCAACACCGGTGTCGACTCCGCCGTGCGGTCGCTCTTCTCGGTCAAGGACTACTTCGTCACCGAGGAAGGCGCGGCCGAGTACAGCGTGGTCTACGACGAGAAGTCGGGCCCCAACTTCCTGGTCCTCCTCGAGATGCTCAGGGCTCCCGACTACTCGGCCCAGCTCTACGGAGACCCGGATAGCGCGACCATCGTCGTAACAAAGAACCAGCCGCCGCCGAAGCCTCAGCAGGCCGTGAGGCTCAGCGCGCCAATCTTCCTGTTCCTCCTCACACTCCTCTCAGTCCTCGTCACGGGCTACGTGGTCGCGGTGATCTATCCCCAGATCGCCCCCGGGAGCTCCGTCCTCGGCATGGGAGCGGGGTTCGTGGCATCCATGACCGCGGTATTCCTGACGCGCTACCTGGCCCAGAGGTACGCGGCGAAGCGGGGAAGGTTCTCGGCCCGCTCGTTCTACCTTCCAAACGTCCCCCTCTTCATAGCGATTCCCACGACCTACTTCCTCCCCGCCTTCGGGTCGGTGAGCTTCCCGGGGTCCCCCCCGGTCAACAGGAACAAGCTCTTCGACTTCTACCTTCTTGGCTCGCTCGTGATGGTGGTCGTCGCCATCGTGGTCTCGCTCCTCGGGGCGAGCAGCTCGGTGGTCCTTACGCAAGCGCAGTACGCGGCGCTCTCGGCGAACAACCAGACGGCGACGATCCAGACGAACCCGAGCGTCCTCCAAAGCGGAGTCCTTTCACTCGCGCAGGGCCTCGGCCTCGTCGGCGAAGTGCCGGCGGGCGGGACTCTCATATTCTCCCCCATCGAGATCGCCGCCTGGCTCGGCCTCCTTCTAGCCTTCCTCAACCTGATGCCGGCGGCCCTCTTCGACGGCGGGAGGATGGCGCGGCTCGCGCTCGGGGAGAGAGGGAGCCGGGCGACGACGACGGTCTCCGGCCTGCTCCTTCTGCTCACCGACCTCCCGAACTACTGGGTCGTCTTCCTCCTCGTCTTCCTCATGGCGGCGTTCCCGGTGCGGGGCGAAACGCTCGATTCGATCTCGGGGCTTTCCCGGTCGAGGAAGGTCCTCTTCGCCGTCGCGACTGCGGTGGGCATACTCTGCGTCCCTGTGCCGCAGAGCCTCGCCGCCTTCCCGCTCTAGGCGAGGACCGTCTCGCAAGCGCGAGTGACCACGTTGAGCTTCGCGCCCCGCCCGACCGAAGAGAAGACCTTGCCGAGGGCCTCGCCCGAGCCGCGGGCGGTCCTGAATTTGAGCTTCCCCCCCGCATAGAGCTCCGGGAGGGACGAGAGCAGGGTCACGGAGTACCTCTCCATCAGCTCGCCGACGTATGAGATCTCTTCGAGGCCTTCGACGTAGGCGCCCTTCTTCATGAAACTCTCGGTCATCCGCCCTGTGAGGTACATCTGGAGCGCCTCCGACCCGACCCCGTCCCTGCATTCCGCGATGAGGACGACCTCTCCGCCCTTCCTGACGCCCTTCAGGGCGCCGAGGGCGAGCCTGAGCGCGTGAGAGAGCGTGTCATCGTATCCTCTCCCCCC